>JBMTIF010000245.1:0-4403 GCA_049437045.1 Alphaproteobacteria bacterium
GCTGACTCTGGACCGTCACATCTATGTTGCGCACAAGGCTTCGTACTACGAAATCACCGACGATCTGCCCCAGTATCCGGACTCGGACTGAGGTTTTCTGATGCTGCAGCGCTTTGCTTGCGAAACACGATCAGAGCGCCCGCAAACACCAGAATGATCATTCCGGTGATGCTGATCGCGTCGAGGACTTCGTTCAGGAAGATAAAGCCCAGAACACCGCCAAAGATCAGATAGACGTACTCCAGAATCGCGACCAGAACCGTCGGCGCGATCTGGTACGACAAAGGCAGCAGGATCGAAATCCCGCAGATCAGCAGGGCCAGAAATGGCATGAGACGCCAATCTGTACCGGTCATCGGGGACCAGTCTTCCAGCATGAATGGCGCTAGCGCGACTAAGTCAGGGCTTAGGTCTGCAACCATCAGCGCCAGCAATATAACGCCGCCCAGAACCAGCAAAACGACGTTGAGCGAAACCGCCAGTCCCAGCGTGTCGGACTGCTGCAACTTTGCCCGTGTAATGATGGCCGCGACAGAGGCCGAGAAACCGGCGATTACGGGCAAAATCACCGCTGGTGTAAACAAACCCGTCCCGGGCTTGGAGACTACCAGAACACCGATGAACCCCAGAAAGACAGCGATCCACCCCTGCGCGCCCACTCGATCCTTGAGGAAAAGCGCGGACATGAGCGCCGTGAATATTGGTGCCGTGTAGAAGGCCGCGCCCATTTCTGCCAGCTTGAGGTAGGGAAAGCTGAGGTACATGAAGATATACATGGACAACATGCAGCACGACCGCGCCAGCGCCCAAGGCGCGAAAGCATCACGCCACGCAATTCGGCTTGAGAATCTGGGTAGCAACAGCGCCACGGCGGTCAGGATGAGCAAAGCAATGGGCGAGCGGACAACGAAAAGTTGCCACAGGCTCATATCGCCCGACATGGTCTTGATCGCCGTGTCCTGTACCGCCATCAGGAAGACAGCAAATACAATCGATAGCCCCCCACCCAATGAACGTCCCAATGCTAACTCCCGAAGCCAAAGACCGCAGCAATGCGCGGTCCCAATCCCAGAACGTCAATAATCAGGGTCAGCGCAGAAAGGGCTATCAATCCAGCGGCAATTTTTTTGAAAAGTGCGCTACTGACCCGGCTTACCAAGGGCTGGGCCAATAACACGCCAATGATCGAAACCACTGCCCCTGTCACAGGGTAAAGGATCAAGGCATCCGGCAGTCGATCAGCCATGGCTTGGGATGACAGTCCAATGACGACAAAAGCCAGACTCACCATGATCCGCACGACGCCAATGCCGGTGAAGACGAGCGCGAAGATCGAAATGAAGACATCACCGGTCAGCTTCATGCGGTTGAAGGCAACAACCAGTGGCGGGCCGGGAATGCTGATCGAGGATTGCAAGGCACCAGCCAGCGTTGCCGCGACCGGTCCGTTGGCTGTCCACTCGATGCCGCGCGTGGCTTGTTCGGGGTAAAACACCGATATAAAGGCTTGCACACAAATCAGGATGGCGAGCACCTTGAACAGTGCGGCGGGCAGAAACAGCAAGCCCACATATCCAATAAACAGACCGAAAAGCAGCCAGACTGCGAAAGATCGGAAAATTGCCCACGGGATTGAGCGCCGCGTGAGATACAACGTCGGCAGCGAGTTCACCGTTCCCCAAAACGCCATGAGGAACGAGACTTCGAA
The DNA here is from genome assembly GCA_049437045.1 of Alphaproteobacteria bacterium. Classification (GTDB taxonomy): domain Bacteria; phylum Pseudomonadota; class Alphaproteobacteria; order UBA7985; family UBA7985; genus UBA7985. Next base: position 1,709 of record JBMTIF010000245.1, read on the forward strand.
CGGCGAGAACATCGTCAGCGCAATGGGCGCTGCGATCAAACCATATCCAAACCCGGCAAGCCGCTGGACAAAAGCTGCAACCAAGAGAGACAACAATACAAGCAAATACACGGGTTCCATGAGCGCAGCGTCGTTTCTGCTGCGAAAAAACCCAAACGGTATTCTTGGAATTCAGCCCTGCACGCTTGCGCTTTGCGTTCTCACGCTTAGTTTGTTGAACAAGTTGTATTACCAAATGCGCGTTGACACGGACCCGCGCTTGTTAGGAAGGACGATCCATGACCCCTGCAACGATGCCAGGCATTTCACTCGCAGCCGTTCCGGACCAGTTTGATGGTGCCGTCGGCTTCACCGTTGCCGAGGGCAGCGATTGGACAGGCGCGCTGGCGGCTCTGGACGCGGCTTGCGGCGGTGCCATCAAGCGGACGGCTGAGGCTGCTGGCTTTGACGGCTCCAAAGGCAAAACGCTGCTGGTTCTGGGCGCAGGCGACAGCGCTCCGGCCCGTGTTGTGCTGACCGGTTTGGGATCTGATGCCCCTTCCACGCTGGACCTGAACAAAGCTGGCGCAAGTTTGCTGGCCGAGGTTTCGACACGGGGCGATGCGTCACTGACACTGGTGCCGCACGATGGTTCTGCGGCCTCTGCTGCCGCGCTGGTCGAAGGGGCGGCGATGCGCGCCTACCGCTTTGACGCCTACCGCACGCGATTGAAAGACGATCAGAAGCAGTCGATTTCCTCTATTGTCGGTGCATGCAGCGACCCCGCCTCTGGCGCGGATGCCATGGCGGATGTCGCAGGGCGCGTTTCCGGCCACTACCTCGCCCGTGATCTCAAGCACGAACCAGCGAACATCCTCTACCCCGTTGCCTTTGCCCAGCGTCTGAAAGACGAGTTGGAGCCGCTTGGCGTCGAAGTGACGATCATCGATCAGGCGCAGATGGAAAAAGAAGGCTGGGGCGCTCTGCTCGGCGTAGGTCAAGGCTCAGTCCGGGACAGCGCTGTGGTGGTCATGCACTGGAAAGGCGCAAGCGGCGGAGTCCACGACGACGCGGTCTGTTTTGTCGGCAAAGGCGTTTGTTTCGACACGGGCGGTATTTCCATCAAGCCAGCGGGCGGGATGGAAGACATGAAATGGGACATGGGCGGGGCGGCTGCCGTGTCCGGTCTGATGAAAACCCTCGCCACCCGTAAAGCCAAGGCCAACGTGGTCGGCCTTGTCGGTCTGGTGGAAAATATGCCCGACGCCAATGCACAGCGTCCGGGCGATATCGTTACGTCCCTGTCGGGTCAGACAATTCAGGTGCTGAACACCGACGCCGAAGGCCGCCTTGTCCTCGCCGATGTCCTCTGGCACGCGCAGGAAAAGTACAAGCCGCGCTTTATCGTGGACCTTGCGACCTTGACCGGGGCCATGCTGGTCGCGCTGGGTCATGAAAAGGCTGGCGTGTTCTCCAACGACGACGAACTGGCAAACCAGCTGTTCGACGCCTCCGAAGCCACCGGCGAATACGTCTGGCGGATGCCGCTGGGCCAGGAATACAACAAGATGTTGGACAGCAAAGAAGCGGACATGCGCAACATTGGCGGCGGTCGCTGGGGCGGCTCCATCACTGCGGCTTGTTTCCTCGAGCGCTTCATCCAGAAAGGCCAGAAGTGGGCGCACATGGATATCGCTGGTGTGGTCTGGACCGACAAGCCAAAGCCCATGGTCGGCGTTGGCGCAACCGGCTTTGCGGTGCGCTCGCTGGATAAGCTGGTGCAGAACAACTACGAGGCCTAGGCGGCTTCAAATACCCAAACCTGACCATCTGCGCCGGAGACGGCAATACGGTGGTCTGGGAGTTCTATGGCGCAGTAGAGGCCTTTTATCGGGCCGGGCTGCGCCTTTTCTTTATGGTAAATTTGACCGTCGCCGAACAGCAGTGCTGAGCCATCGTGAAGGCGTAGAAACGAGGGCGCGCCGGACTTGGAATGCCACGCCACTTCCCGGCGCTTGGGCACTTCCAAATCGATGAAACAGGCTTTCAGGTCCAACCCAAAGGCCAGAACCTCGCCTTCCGCCTTTTGCAGCGACCAAGCGCCAAAGCCATCGTCGAAAATCGGCTCACCAAAGGTGCCACGGGCCAGATCAAACCGCGCCAGCGCACCGATGTCACCGGCTTTGCCGCCGGTTTTCGGGCAGCCGAACCATCCCTGCTCCGTCTGGACCAAAGCGGCGACCTTGGCGATTTTGCGAGGCGGGCGGTCGGGCGCGGTGCGGTCCCAGCCAAAGACAGCGCGGGCATAGCTTTGCGCCACCACTTGGTCAGCGAGAAGGAACAGACTGGTGATCGGCTTTTTCGGCCCTGAATACACCGCCGCAACCTCAAGCGAGGGCCAGTCCCAGACCTTGACCCGCGCATCGCCGCCCCCGGTCCAGACCTGTCCATCGACCACGCGCAGTGCATTGACCGACCCCTCGTGCGCCTGCCAGCGCCGCTGCTCGGTCAGCGCCTGATCCAACACCACCACTTCGCCGTTCATGCCAGTAACCAGCACGGAATCATCCGGGCCATGGTGGATTCCCAGCGCCCATTTCTCAAAAACCCGAACCACGTCGGATTGAATCAGTGACACGGCCCCCTCCGTTAACCCAGCCTCTCACCAAGACGCGCAAGGAAATCCATTCGGCCATGCAGAATAGCGAAAATGATC
>JBMTIF010000246.1:0-4397 GCA_049437045.1 Alphaproteobacteria bacterium
ATATCACCGACCGTCCCGCCAATCTCGCAGATGACGAAGTCTTCACCTTCGAGGTCGGCGACCACAAAATCTTTGATGGCGTTGGTAACGTGCGGAACCACTTGCACCGTAGCGCCCAGATAGTCGCCCCTGCGTTCCTTGGCCAGGATGTCGGAATAGATCCGCCCGGTGGTCACGTTGTCGGATTGCAGCGCTGAAACGCCGGTAAAGCGCTCATAGTGGCCCAAATCAAGGTCAGTTTCTGCGCCGTCATCGGTGACAAAAACTTCCCCGTGCTGATAGGGGCTCATGGTGCCTGGATCAACGTTGAGGTAAGGGTCGAGCTTACGCAGGCGAACCTTGTATCCGCGCGCCTGAAGTAAGGAGGCCAGCGCCGCACTCGCAAGGCCTTTGCCCAGCGAAGAAACCACACCACCAGTGATAAAAATATACCGTGTCATGGGCGTTTGTTATGCGCATGAGTCGGTGGCGACGCAAGAAGAGTCTTCATGAGTCGCCCCCCGAGTGTGAACAGCAGCCGTGCTGTTATTGCGAGTCAGTGGCCTCGTCAGCCGCAGGAGCAGCTTCTTCGGTCGCGGTGTCATCCAGCGAAATTGTCGGATCGAACAGCAGGTTGGAAGAATCAGTGCCGCCGCTGAGCGAGTCATCCGAGAAAAGCGGGTTTGCGTTGATGGAGTTATCCTGCAACGCGGCCGGATCGGTCAGGCCAAGGGTGTTGGAGATGAAGCCGCCTTCGGACCCATAGCCCCCGGCAACAACGCCCTGTACCAGGCTGACGAGGATGAAAGCCGCCGCCAGCACGGACGTCGCGCGGGTCAGGAAACTGGCTGACGCGCGAGTCTGCAGCAGGGAGCCGGCGTCACCGCCACCGCTCGAACCTGCCAGCCCCAAGCCGGAATTGTCGGTTTGCTGGATCAGCACGATGGCAATCAGTGCAAAGGCCACAAAAATCTGAATGGTCAGAAGAAGACCGGTGAGGATATCCATGCCGCAAATCTCGTTTTCACAAAAAGTTTGAGCCGTAGGTAAGCCAAGAGGCGCAAGAAGGGAAGGGTTTGAGGTGTTTATGCCTTCATGGCTGCTGCGATAATTCCCAAAAAGTCATCACTTTTTAGGCTTGCACCACCCACAAGCGCGCCTCCAACCTCTGCAGCGCCAAAAACATCGGCTGCATTCGATGCTTTGACGGAGCCGCCATAAAGGATGAAGGTCTCAGCAATCGCAGGACGGTTTTCGCGCAACCAGCCGCGAATCATGCTGTGCATCGCGGAAATATCGTCAACGGTCGCGACCTTACCCGTGCCGATGGCCCAGACTGGCTCATAGGCAATGACAACACTGCCTGAGGTGAACGACGCAGGCAGGCAAGCCGCAAGTTGAGTTCGGACAACGTTTTCCGCCGCACCGGATTCCCGCTCTTCGAGGGTTTCGCCAACGCACAGGACAACACCCAGTCCGGCATCCAGACCCGCTTCGACCTTGGTCAGAATCTCGGCATTGGTTTCACCGTGGTCAGTTCGCCGCTCTGAGTGGCCAACTATGACGCCGCGTGCGCCGATATCAGCCAGCATTTGCACCGACAAATCGCCCGTGTGGGCACCATTTGATGCGCCGGAGCAATCCTGTCCGCCCATAAAGATCGGGCTATCCTTGATGACTTCACCAACGGCGGACAAGTGCAGTGCAGGGGGAAAAATTGCGGTGGTTGGTGCGCCTTCAGGGAGACCTTCGACCAGCGCCTTTGCTAGTACCTTCGCTTCTGCAACTGTACCGTTCATCTTCCAATTCCCGGCAATAAACATCCGCGAACCCCCTCTTATGTTTTTGAAATGCTGCTTCACCTTGTTTAGACGCCGTTTTTGTGTTCTGTCACGCGAAAGCTATGACCGCAGACGACTCCGTTATTTGCGGGATGGCATCTCAATAACCAAATAAGCCCTAGGTCGGGTGGTTGTCACACCTCAGACCTTTGGCAAGTAGTACACTGGCGGTAGGCAGATTTTACAATGATGGGTGGTCTTCGCGCGTTTGCGCAGTCGTTGGCAGGCAAGGCGGTCATAGTCTTTTTGGCATTCATGCTTCTGGGGTCAGGTGTCGTAGGTTCGATTGGCTTGTTCAGCAGCCGTGTAAGTTCCGGCATCCAAGCAGATGGCCAGAACATCAACGAACTGGAAATCGCACAGGAAGCGCGCGGTAGCTTTTACTCGTTGGGTCAGACCTTTGAGCAGTTCGGGCAAGCGTTGGATTCTCAAGAGGCCTTCGAACGCTACGGCTTCATGGATCAAGTGCGTGACGCGACCCAAGCACGTCTGGTGAACGAAATTGCATTCAAGGCACAAGCTGCGAAACTGGGCATCACCGCGTCACAGGCCGATCTGAGCCAAAACATTCAGGACACCTTCCGCGATCCCGTAACGGGTTTGTTCAGCGAGCGCAGCATGGCGCGGACACTGGCAGCAAATGGCCTGACCGAGCGCGCCTACTTGCGTGATATCAGCGATGAATTGGCCTCTGCCAAGCTCTTCAACGCAGCAGATGATATCGTCTTTGACGATGAAAAAGGCGAGGCTATTGCTGCGGTTCCGCAAAGCGGCCTGATGGCTCACTTTAACGGTGCGTGGGGGCGGTACGACGTTTCCTACTTCGCGATAAGTTCCCGTGACATCGAGCTTCCAACGCCAAGTGATGAAGAGCTTCAGGCGATCATGGACGCGGATCCGGAAACCTACCAGCGTCCCGAGTACCGTGACTTCGTCGGCATTTTCCTGACACCCGAAGATATGATTTCGGCAATCGAAGTGTCAGAAGAAGATATTCAAGCGACCTACGATGACTATGTGGCTCGCCTCGAACTTTCGACCCAATGGCACCTCCGTCAGTTGTTCGTGGATGAAGAAGCAACGGCTAATGCGATTGTAGAGGCCGTGCGTGGTGGACAGACCTTTGAAGAAGCCGCTGCTGCCAGCGAACAAGGCGCGCCGCTCGATCTTGGCCCTCGTGCCTTCAACTATGGCCGTGATGCTGTGAACGCCGCGTTCACGGCTGCGACTGAGACAGGCATGCTGGACCCAATCTCAGATAACAATCGTTTCACTCTGATCGAAGTCTACCAGATCGATGAGCCAGAATCGCCAACCCTCGAAGATTACCGCGACCAGGCGATCCGTGAGATTGCTGCACCGCAGGCTGCTACAACGCTGAACGCGCGCTTCAGTGAACTCGACGGTCTAATTGGTACGGTTTCACTTGAAGACGCGGCGGCACAGGTCGATTTGCCGTTGGTGACTGGTAAAATCGCTGAAACCGGCCCAGATGCTCGGGTCGAAGGTGTTCCGTTCAATACCAAAATCATGTCGGAGATCTTCTCGGCTCCTATCGGCCAAACAGGATTCCGTAACACTTTTGGCGATCAAGGGCTGTTCATTGTGCGGGTCGACGGCGTGGAAGAAACCCGGCCCATGACCTTCGAAGAAGCCAAATCATCTCTGACCATTGCATTCAACACTGAGACGCGTGCCAACCTACTCAATGGCTTGGGCGAGGCTGCGCTGTCGGCGATCAAAAGTCCAACCAGCTTCATTCAGTACGCTTTGGACAATGGCCTCGAAGTAAACAAGGAAGATGGTCAGACCGCTTCTGAACTGCTGCGTCGTTCCCTGCCGGTTGATGCGCTCGAAGGCGCAACCAAAGGGGATATCGTCAGCGGTGTCACCAATACCGGATACAACATCATTCTGGTTCGCGACGCCCGTGCGGCTGATCCAGAGTTGGATCAGGAAGCTCTGGACGGAATCGAGTTCCAGCTGGCTCGCCAGTATGACGACGAACTCCAGCGCGCTTATCGTGCTGCAGTACGGGATACGGTGAACGTCAAGATCAACAATCTGGTGTTTGAGCGTGCAATCACGTCGGGCTTGAACGCTTACCTCGACCTTCGGTCCGGTGGCACGGGGCAGGTCCGCCTCGAAGGCACTGACGCTGGTGGTGCAGCGCAAAGCGGAGGCGGGATCTAATCCCTCCTCCCAGTACAGTTAATGAGACCAACTGAATAGAGCCCTTTAACTTCTGGACCGGCAATGACGGCAAACAGCGCTTTCGACACCTATGTATCCGCACGCAATGCGGGGCAGGGCTTTCTCCTGTGGGAAACGATTTCTGCAGAACTTGAAACGACCGTTGCTGCAGCGCTGAAGCTTGGTGCTTTTGATGAACTCGGGCTGATGTTCGAGAGTGTCGAAGGCGGCGAAAGTCTGGGGCGCTATTCCTTCATCGGCATTAATCCAGACAAAGTCTGGCGTCATGAAAGTGGTCAAACACAGGTTGGCGACCGGGACGATAACGGGACCATAAACTGGCAAACTGTCCCTGATGCAGTCTCCACTATGGACAGCCTGCGT
>JBMTIF010000247.1:0-4368 GCA_049437045.1 Alphaproteobacteria bacterium
CCGTGGTGCCCATGAACGGCATCTCAAGGTGCGTGTGAGGATCAATACCGCCAGGAATGACATAAGCGCCAGAGGCATCAATCACCTCATCACCTGACAAATTCAGACCAATCTGCTTGATCTTCTCGCCTTCGATCAGGACATCCGCCTCATAGGTCCGGTCTGCCGTAACGACCGTCCCGCCCTTAATGACTTTGCTCATGGTTCTCTCCTTTTTTGCTCTCGTGCTTTCTTTCCAATGATATCTTGCGGGACTGTCAGCTGACGATTTCAGCAGTTTCCACAACGGCGTGGAACAGAACGTTTGTCCCGGCTTCGGCCCATTCTGGGGAAATTTCTTCCGCCTCATTGTGGCTCAGACCATCTACACAGGGGCACATGACCATCGCTGTCGGTGTGACCCGGTTGATCCAGCATGCATCGTGACCCGCACCGGACACGATATCCATGTGGCTGTAACCGAGGCGCTCTGCTGCGCGACGCACCGCCCCCACACAATCATCATTGAAAGTCACAGGGTCGAAGTGGCCAACGACTTCAACTTCACATTCCAGCTCAAGTTCTTTAGCGATTTCTGCTGCCCCTGCACGCAAGCGGGCTTCCATATCCGCCTGAATGTCGAAATCGGGCGAACGGAAGTCGATGGTGAAAACCACGCGGCCCGGGATGATGTTGCGAGAGTTGGGGTAGACATCGCACTGCCCCACCGCGCCCAAAGCTTTAGGCTGGTGGCTCATGGCAATTTCATGGGCCAACTGAGTAACCTTCGCCATGCCAAGGCCAGCATTCTTGCGCATGGCCATTGGGGTTGAGCCTGTGTGCTGTTCTTTACCGGTCAAGGTCACTTGCAACCAGTTCAGCCCCTGCCCGTGCGTGACGACGCCGATGTCTTTGCCTTCGGCTTCGAGGATCGGTCCCTGCTCGATATGCAGTTCAAAGAATGCGTGCATCTTCCGCGCGCCGACCTCTTCATCGCCAACCCAGCCAATCCGCTTGAGCTCATCACCGAACTTGAGACCTTCGGCATCTTGGCGATCATAGGCCCAATCTTGAGTATGCAGCCCTGCAAACACCCCGGAAGACAGCATCGGCGGCGCAAACCGCGTCCCTTCCTCGTTGGTCCAGTTGGTCACCACGATTGGATGCTTGGTCTTGATCCCGAGGTCATTCAGGGTGCGAATGATTTCCAATCCGGACAAAACGCCGAGAACACCATCGTACTTGCCCCCTGTTGGCTGGGTATCGAGGTGTGAGCCAACATAGACCGGCAGCGCATCCGGGTCCTGACCCGCACGGGTGGCGAACATGTTGCCCATGGTATCAACACCCATGGTACAGCCCGCTTCCTCGCACCAGCGTTGGAACAGATGCCGCCCCTCGCTGTCCTCGTCGGTCAGCGTTTGCCGGTTGTTTCCGCCGGCAATGCCGGGGCCAATCTTGGCCATTTCCATCAGCGTGTCCCACAAACGGGATGCATTAGTTTTAAGGTTGTCGCCCGGAGCGCTCATCGAATGTTCTCCTCTCCGACCAACTTATTGCTGTGCAGCTGGATTGTTGGGGTGCGTGGTCCAATCGGCGAACTCAGCCTGAACCGGACGCCCTGTGCGCTCATCAATCGCGCCGACTTCCAGCCGTTCCATCGTGATGCACTGATCGACCGGGCAGACGTTGATGCACAGGTTACAAGCCACGCACTCATCGTCCTTGACTGTGAACACACGCTTGCCGGTTTCATCAACATCCATAGCGATGGCCTGATGGCTGGTGTCTTCGCAGCTGGCGAAACAGCGACCACAGCCAATACACGCATCCTGATTGATCCGCGCCTTGGTGATGTAGTTGAGGTTAAGGTGCTGCCAGTCCGACAGGTTCGGTACCGCCTTACCCACGATATCCGCCGTGTCCGTAATGCCCTTCTGATCCATCCACAATGAAAGGCCGGAGATCATCTCTTGCACAATATGGAAACCATAGGTCATGGCCGCAGTACAAACCTGCACGTTGCCCGCACCCAGCGTCATGAACTCAGCTGCATCACGCCAGGTGGAAACGCCGCCAATGCCGGAAATTGGCAGGTTGGCCAGATCAGGCGTCCGCGCAATTTCCGCAACCATGTTCATGGCAATCGGCTTCACCGCCGGACCACAGTAACCACCGTGCGCCCCGCGCCCATCGATCATCGGCTCAGGTGAAAACTCGTCCAGATTGACCGACGTGATCGAGTTGATGGTGTTGATCAGCGACACAGCATCCGCCCCGCCATTCATGGCGGCTCGTGCAGGCTGTTTGATATCAGTGATGTTCGGGGTCAGCTTCACGATCACCGGCAGCTTGGAGAACTCCTTGCACCAGGCGGTAACCATCTCAACGTATTCGGGCACTTGGCCAACCGCCGAACCCATGCCGCGCTCAGACATGCCGTGTGGACAGCCAAAGTTCAGCTCAACGCCATCGGCGCCTGTATCCTCGACCTGCGGCAGGATTTCCTTCCATGCCCACTCTTCACAAGGAACCATGAGCGATACCACAACCGCATGGTTGGGGTAGTCCCGCTTGACCCGTGCAATTTCGTCCAAATTGGTTTTCAGCGGCCGATCAGTAATCAACTCGATGTTGTTCAGCCCCATCAAGCGCCGATCAGCACTCCATACCGCACCGTAGCGCGGACCGTTGACGTTGACGATTGCCGGGTCAATTCCCAGCGTCTTCCAGACAACTCCACCCCAGCCCGCTTCAAAGGCACGACGTACGTTGTATTCCTTGTCCGTAGGAGGCGCGGAAGCCAGCCAAAACGGGTTCGGAGATTCAATCCCAACAAAATTGGATTTCAAGTCTGCCATGGTTAGGCTCCTTTCATCAGGTTGGTGTGAATGTCTTCGGCAGCATCGCGCCCTTGGGCAACCGCTGTAACGGTCAGGTCATCGCCGCCGGAGGCGCAATCACCGCCAGCCCAGACCCCCGCAAGGGATGTCTGCCCCTGATCATCAATAGCGATCTTGCCACGGACCAGCTTCAGCCCGGACACGTCGTCCTCTTTCAGCGTTTGACCGATGGCCGTTAGCACCTGATCTGCTGGCAAGACGAAGGTTTCATCGCTGGTCACCAGACCATTTTCGCCCGAAACCGTATAAGCGAATTCGACGCCGCCAGCCGTGATACCAACTGGGGCCGCATTGGTAATGATGCGAACTCCGGATGCTGAAGCGTGGTTTTGCTCATGCTCTGAAGCTGCCATTTTTGCCTGCTCGCGACGGTAAACAATTGTCACGTCCTCTGCGCCCAGCAACTTGGACTGAACCGCAGCATCCACAGCCGTCATACCGCCACCAATCACAACCACGCGGCGTCCGACGGCCAGCTTACTTAGATCGTCGGACTGACGCAAATCTTCGATGAAATCGACCGCTGGCAGGGTGTTATCACCATCAAAACCGAGCGCATTGACCCCGCCTAGACCGATTGACAGGAACACGGCATCAAATCCATCTCGCAGGCCGTCAAGACTCAGGTCATCGCCCAACGCCTTTCCATTCTCCACGGTGATGCCACCAATTCCCAGCAACCACTCCAGCTCTTCCTGAGCAAAGTTGTCGACCGTTTTATAAGCAGCAATGCCGTATTCGTTCAGCCCGCCGCTCTTGGGCTTGGCTTCATAAAGCGTCACGGCGTGACCGTGCATGGCCAGCCGATGCGCTGCGGCCAAACCGGCAGGACCGGCACCGACGACGGCAACCGTTTTGCCGGTCGACGCTGCACGACGGTAGGGGTGACCGTCACGGGCCATCAGGGTATCCGTCGCAAACCGCTGCAAAGCGCCGATCTCAACGGGCTTCTGCTCCGCGAGTTCCCGCACACAGGCTTCTTCACACAGCGTTTCAGTCGGGCAAACCCGCGCGCACATACCGCCGAGGATGTTGCTGTCAAAGATCGTCATCGCAGCCGCTTCCGGCGTACCGGTAGCAATCTGACGAATAAAGAGCGGGATATCGATGCTCGTGGGACAGGCCTGAATACAGGGCGCGTCGTAGCAAAAATAGCAACGATCTGCGGCAACCTGTGCTTCATGAGGATCGAGGGGTGGGTGGACGTCGCAAAAGTTGTCGCTCAGCGTCTCAGCATCAAGACGACCGGCGGTAATGCCGTCCTTGTAAATGGGGGGCAGTACAGTCATAGCACTCAACAATTCATACTCAATAAGAACGCAAAGCTGTCATGCCATACATTAATGCGCAAGACTTAATCGCAAATGCGTTCGATCATTGAGAAATTGCCGCACTTTTGGTCCCAATGCTCAAAATTAATGCGTCAAAAGAGCTAATCGCAGAAGGACACACCACGACCACAACTGCTTGAACTTTTTAAATAGGA
>JBMTIF010000248.1:0-4361 GCA_049437045.1 Alphaproteobacteria bacterium
CAACCGGGGTGTCTGGTGCCCAATCAAAATGACGGTTCTGGCCTGCTGGATGCCCTGAGCAAAGAGGTCCGCGCCCTGCGGGAAAGCGTGAAGGTTGATGCAGGAGCCGGCTTGAGTCTGTTCCAGCAAATAGGGTGTGCGGGTTGTCATCAACCGCGCATGAACACACCCGCAAAAGAGCCAGTGTGGTTATTTTCCGACCTTCTGCTGCACGACATGGGGCCAGATTTACGGGAGGATCAACGCGTTGGTGGAGCTTGGCGCAGTGAATGGCGGACAGCGCCTCTAATTGGTCTGTCAAATCGGTCTACCTACTTGCACGATGGTCGCTCGAAAACGATTCCCTCAGCCATAGCTGCCCATGCTGGCGAGGCCGAAGCCAGCGCCATTTCCTTTATGGCCCTTGCTCCGTCCGACCGTTTGGTATTGATTGAATTCTTGTTATCGCTTTGAGGGAAAAAGCCCATGTCTGCGTCCCAAAGTTACAATCCGCTTTCTGTACTCCTGCACTGGTTTACGGTGCTTTGGTTCTGCATCATGTGGCCTGCGGGTGTTTTGATCTCGCAGTGGAACAGTGCGCCGGACTTCGTTTATGACCTTCATGTCACCGTGGGTGTTTGCGGTGCAGCGATTATCCTGTTTCGGGTGTTCAATCGTGTTGGGCGCGGCTTTGCTGCGGCTAACCCTGACCACGCGACATGGGAACGTCACTTGGCGCGAACGGTTCAGTGGATCTTTTTGGTCGCGCTGACCATCGCCATCGCAACGGGCCTCCTCAAAGCCTTCATGGGTGGTGGATCACAGTACTTTTTGTGGGGGAGCGAACTGCCTCGACTGGGGCGTCTTGGTGATCTCAGCGACCTTGTCGACATCATTCACCGCAGCTGTTCTTTCGTCCTGTTCCTCGCTGTGATCCTGCATATCGCTGGCGCGCTCAAACACAGCCTGCTGCAGAAAGACGGCACGCTGATGCGCATACTCAAGCCGGGGTCACCCGGGAAATAGGTTCTAAATCGCAAATTCAGGGGCCGTAGGTGGTTGATCCAGCGGCGATTTAAAGCACGCGATATAGGATACACCGGTGTCATCGGTAAGCATCCATTTGTCCAACAGCGGGTTAAACATGAAGCCCTTGATCCGCTCAGGCCGCAGCCCGTTTTCCTCGACCATCTTGAACATTTCCGCCGGTGGTACAAATCGGCGCCAGTCATGTGTCCCTTTGGGCAGCCATTGAAGGACGTACTCAGCCGCAACAATACCCAGAGCAAAACTGCGGATGGTTTTATTGAAGGTCGACATGAACACCAGACCACCGTCCGCACGCGCGCCGGTTACATCAGCGACAAAGGCTGGCGGGTCATTGACATGCTCAATGATTTCCAGCGCCAAAACAGCGTCAAAGCGCTCCCCGGCCTCAACCAATTCAGCCACAGTTGCGACGCGATAGTCGATGTCCAAACCCATTTGCTCGGCATGGATCTGGGCCACCGGGATGTTTGCCGGCGTAGCATCAACACCAGTGACTTCAGCCCCCAGTCGCGCGAGTGGTTCGCAGACCAAACCACCGCCGCAGCCTACGTCTAGAATTCTCAACCCTGCAAAAGGGTTGGGGGCGTTCAAGTTTCGATCAAAGTGCTTTGCGATCTGTTCGGTCAGGAAGCGGATGCGTGTTGGGTTCAGCTTGTGGAGCGGGCGAAAGTCTCCGTGCGGATCCCACCAACTCTCAGCCATTCTGGTGAACTTTTCCACCTCGGCCGGGTCCACCGTATGACCGGTGTTGGTGTTCGTTTGCTCGGTATCCAACATGCGTCTCCTGCCGTTGCAGCCAGTGAAGAGTTTCAGTAACCCATATGTCGGGTTTTTTGCCCTGATAAACAAGCAGGTTGGGTCAATGGCGCGCATAGTCATGAAGTTCGGGGGCACCTCTGTTGGTGACCTGGACCGTATCCGAAACGTCGCTCGACGGGTTAAGGCGGAACACGACGCCGGTAACGAAGTTGCCGTGGTTGTATCCGCCATGTCGGGTGAGACAAATCGGTTGGTTGGTTTGGTCTCCGAAGCTGCTGCTCTTTACGATACGCGCGAATACGATGTTGTTGTATCGACAGGAGAGCAGGTCACGGTTGGCGTTCTTTCCGTGATTCTCCAATCCATGGGAATTGATGCGCGGTCGTGGCTGGGTTGGCAGTTGCCGTTCAAAACTGAAGACGTTCACGGCAACGCGCGCATTCTCGACATCGATACGCGTGAGATTGAAAAGCGGTTTGCAGAAACCCGCGAAGTGGCCGTTGTTCCCGGTTTTCAAGGGGTCAGCCCGCGCAATCGGATCACAACTCTGGGGCGCGGTGGATCAGATACCTCCGCCGTCGCTTTGGCAGCCGCGTTAAAGGCTGATCGTTGCGACATCTACACGGACGTCGACGGTGTCTACACCACTGACCCACGCGTTACCGACAAAGCCCGCAAGCTGGACCGCATCAGCCATGAAGAGATGCTGGAAATGGCTTCGCTGGGTGCAAAAGTACTTCAAACCCGCAGCGTTTCGATCGCCATGAGTCACGGCGTTCCGCTACAGGTTCTCTCTAGTTTCGAAGATAAGCCGGGCACGTTGGTCACGGCAGAGGATGAAAGCATGGAAAAAGACGTTGTTTCAGGCATTGCCTTTTCTCGCGATGAAGCCCGCGTAACGCTTATCGGTATTCCCGATCGTCCCGGTGTCGCGGCCACGATTTTTGGTGCTCTGGGTGATGCAGCGATCAACGTGGACATGATTGTGCAGTCTCGCACGGTGATCGATGGCGATGAGAAAACGGATATGACCTTCACCTGTGGTCAGGCTGACCTGCCGCGCGCGCTGGCTCTCATGGAAGAAAAGCATGCCGAGATTGAATACAAGGAGCTGGAGTCCGATCAGGACGTGGCCAAGGTCTCCATCGTAGGTGTTGGAATGCGGACCAATTCTGGCGTAGCGAAAACTATGTTTGGCGCGCTGGCTGAAAAAAATATCAACATCAAGGTCATCACCACATCGGAGATCAAGACTTCGGTTTTGGTGGGCGCTGATTACCTCGAACTGGCGGTTAGAACCTTGCATGACGCCTTTGGGCTCGAAGGCGATCCGAAATAAAAAAAGGGCGCTCAAAGCGCCCTTTTTGCTGTTCCGGTTGGAGAGATCCGTACTTAGCTTTCCAAATATAGGTCGTCGGCCTGGCCTACGCGGTCCATCATAAATGTCTTGAGCTTGTTCATTGCGCGGTGTTCCAGCTGGCGCACACGCTCCTTCGACACGCCGAAATGCTTGCCAAGTTCTTCCAGCGTCACGCCATCGTCCGTGAGACGACGCATGCGAATGATTTTTGCTTCACGCTCACCCAACTTGCCCAAGGCTTCTTCGAGCCACGTCCGGCGCACGTCGCTGTCGTGGTCCAAAATGGTGTTCTCTTCGGGCGTTGGGCGTTCGTCGGAAAGCATGTTTTGCCATTCCTGATCGCCATCTTCACCGACAACAGCATTGAGTGAGCCGTCAGCACCCGAGAGCCGCCCTTCCATCGCTTCCACGTCCCGCAGTGGAACGCCCAAGGTTTCGGCGATTTCTTCCCGTCCATCTTGGTTCAGCTGTTCGCCCGTCTTTTCTTCAATTTTGGAGCGCAGGCGACGCAGGTTAAAGAACAATGATTTCTGTGAAGCCGTTGTTCCGGTTCTTACGATGGACCAATTGCGCAGAATGAAGTCCTGCATCGCAGAACGGATCCACCACGACGCGTAAGTCGAGAAGCGTACGTCGCGATCTGGCTCGAACCGGTTGGCCGCATGCAGAAGACCAACGACGCCTTCCTGAATGAGGTCACCCATCGGCAGCCCGTAGTTCCGGAAACGACCCGCTGTCGATACCACAAGCCGGTTGTACGCATTGATGAGTTCGTGGAGGGCATGATCGTCGTTTTCCTCGCGCCAAGCCCGTGCAAGCGCATACTCGTGTTCGCGGCTAAGAAGCGGCGTTTCCATCGAGCGCTTAATGAATGCAATATTCGCGCGGCGTGTTTCGCTATCGTCAAAGGCCGTCATGATCTCGTTCCCTCTGCCTGCGCTTCATGCGCAATTGGTATGACCAAGATCGATGGTACTACCAAATGCGACAATGAAAAGGGCAAAAGGTCATACCAGTGCCAGAGTGCGACAACATGTCCATTTTCTCACGGCGGCGTTACTGCCAATGCGAAAAAGTGCATGCATTCAGTGCTTTGAGCGTGTGAATTTCGGGAATTAGGCCTAGAAGGCTTCGACAATGTCGCCGTTTCGGTCAACACAACAGGTCATGAGCGGACCACCAAACCCACATCCAGCATCGACAAATGTCGTGG
>JBMTIF010000249.1:0-4359 GCA_049437045.1 Alphaproteobacteria bacterium
CCATCATCATCATGCCAGCAGCAGGAGCAGCAGCGGAAACGCCCCACTCTTCTTCCAGCTTGGTTGCGAGTTCAGCAGCTTCCAGAACGGTGAGCTTGCCCAGTTCGGCTACGAGAGCGTCGAGATCAGCCATTTTCTTAAGTTCCTATCTATAGGGATATTACAGAGTAAAGTTCAGTATTGAGAGTCGCCGTACTAGGCGCCTTCCTTCGCGCCGTAAGCGGAGAACACGCGAGCCAGCTTCGCAGCTGGAGCGTCCACAACGCCCACGATCTTGGATGCAGGTGCATTCAGCAGACCGATGATCTTACCGCGCAGCTGGTCGAGGGATGGCAGCTTGGCCAACTGTTCGACTTCAGCAGCGGACAGCACTTTGCCGTCCATCGCGCCGCCCAGGATTTCGATCTTGTCGATGTCCTTGGCGAACTCAGACAAAGCCTTGGCTGGACCAACTGGATCATCGGAGTACGAGATCGACGTTGGGCCCGTCAGCATGTCACGAATATCGTCAAAAGCGCCGCCTTCAACGGCAATCTTTACCAGACGGTTCTTCACAACACGGTGCTTCGCGCCTGCATCACGCATCCGCGCACGCAGGTCCTGAGCTTCAGTTACGGTCATACCGGACTGGCGAGAAACCAGTACGATAGCGCTTTCTTCGAAGGCCGACTTCAGTTCGGCGACGAGGGCTTCCTTTTCAGAACGATCCAAGGGAACGCCTCCTTCATTGTTGAGCCGGCTCGCACGCAAGCGCGCAGGCCAACCGGTTCGTGGTTACGACTGAACAACAAGTTTTCGGAGAAAAACGGCTCGTCTCCTCATTGCGCGTTGGAAACGCTGAGGCGACTGGGTCATGTTCTTGCTCGTCTGCGCGGGCGGTGATTAAGAGCCGTAAAGACTCACCTGCGGTCTTGGACAGTCGAGGGTGGGTATAAGGCCCCACCCGCGAGACTCAACAGCCAAATCGCTTATGCGCCTGCATGGCTGGGTGCGCAGGTCGGCAGACCTACGCAAAGACAACCTCAAGCAAACACGCGCGCGAAAATCGTATCGACGTGCTTGAAATGGTATTCGAGGTCAAAGAAACCGCGCAGGGCATCCTCGCCCAATGCGTCCACCACCTGCTTGTCCTGAAGCAAGCGGTCGAGCAGCTGTCCGCCGTTGTGCCACGTGTCCATGGCGTTGGTCTGCACGATCCGATAGGAATCCTCCCGGCTCAAACCAGCCTGAGTCAGCGCCAGCAGAATACGCTGGCTGTGCACCAGGCCGCCCATGCCATCGAGATTTGCCATCATCCGCTCCGGGTAGACGACCAGTTTCTCGATAACGCCCGCCAACCGGTGCAGGGCGAAATCGAGCGTGATGCTTACGTCCGGTGCAATCATGCGCTCTACGGAAGAATGCGAAATGTCCCGCTCGTGCCAGAGCGCAACGTTCTCCATTGCCGGCAGCGCCTGCGCACGAACGTAACGGGCCAGCCCTGTAAGATTTTCAGTCAGAACCGGATTCCGCTTGTGCGGCATGGCCGATGAGCCCTTTTGCCCCTTGGAGAAAAACTCCTCAGCTTCCCGAACTTCCGAGCGCTGCAAGTGACGAATTTCAACGGCAATGTTCTCTATAGCCGACGCCATCAGTGCACAGGCATTGAAGAAATTGGCGTGACGATCGCGTGGAATGACCTGTGTGGAGTGCGGCTCGACCGTCAGGCCGAGTTCCCTGGCAACATGGGTCTCAACCGCCGGATCAATGTTGGCAAACGTACCAACCGCGCCGGAAATGGCGCAGGTGGAAACATCATCAATCGCCTGAGCCAGCCTGTCGTGACAACGCTTGACCATAGCGTAATGCCCGGCAAGCTTCAGCCCAAAGGTCGTTGGCTCGGCGTGAATGGCATGTGACCGTCCAATTGTCGGTACATCCTTGAGTTCATGCGCGCGGGTTTTGAGCGCTTCGAGCAGTCGCGAAGACCCCGTCAGCAGCAGTTCTCCGGCTTCCTTGAGCTGAACTGCGAGGGTGGTGTCGAGAACATCCGAAGACGTCATGCCCTGGTGGACAAAACGGCTCTCATCCCCAACCAAACCGGCGAGATAGGTCAGGAAGGCAATAACGTCGTGCTTCACTTCGGCTTCAATGGCGTCGATAGCGGGCACGTCGATATCGCGTGCTTCCATCTGTGCGCGCACTTTCCAGATCGCAGCAGCCGCGCTCTGCGGTACAATGCCGAGATCAGCTTGCGCTTGCGTGGCATGGGCTTCGATCAGGTACCAGATACGGAACTTGTTCGCAGGCTCCCAAATGGAAACCATATCGGGACGGGAATAACGGGGAATCATGGTGGTGGTGGCCTCGGTCCGTGGGAGGAGCTTAGATGAATCCCTTACTCTTTAGGGAGACATGCCCACTTTTACCAATGACCAGATGGTCATGCACCTTCACGCCTAACGGTTGACCGGCCTCGATCATACGATTGGTGATTTCAATATCAGCCCGCGAGGGGGTGGGGTCACCCGAGGGGTGATTGTGCAGCATGATCATGTTTGACGCACCAAGCTCAAGAGCTCGTCGCAGGACTTCACGTACATAAACCGGCGCTTGATCCACCGTCCCAACGCCCTGACGCTCGTGCTTGAGCAAACGGTTCTTGGTGTCGAGAAACAGAACGTGGAACTCCTCGGTTTTCGCGTGGCTGAGGTGAATGCGACAGAAGTCGAGCAGCGCGTCAAATGACGACAGCAGCGGTTTATCGGCAATCTGTGTGGCGGCCAGCCGACGTGCGGCCTCGCGAACAACAGCAATCGCTGCGACAGCCGCTTCACCAACGCCATCCACAGCCTGCAACTCTTCAGGTGTGGCGGACAGGACGGCACCAAAGGTACCAAATTGCTGAATGAGAGCTTTGGCGAGCGGCTTCGTGTCCCCCCTTGGCTTTGCAGCAAACAAAAGGACTTCCAGCACTTCGTAATCGGCCAGCGCCTCCGCCCCACCATCAATCAACCGCGCACGCAGTCGTTGGCGATGCCCTAACGTGTCGGAGGGGGGTGTTTTAGTTCCAGTCTGGGCCATACGCGCCATCAAAAATCGGACAAAACTTATAGTAACAAAACTATTTTATTTTGTACTCTTTTTGGAAGCGTAAATTAGCCTCAGAGATAGGGTGGTTGCTCGAACCCCTTGGGCGAGTTGGTAAAGATCTCAAAGCCATCAGCCGTCACACCGACAGAGTGCTCGAACTGAGCGGATGACTTCCGATCCCGGGTGCGCGCCGTCCAACCGTCCTCTTCGTCAATGTCGACCTTGTAGGTCCCGACATTCAACATGGGCTCGATGGTGAACAGCATTCCCGGCACCAGCTCCACACCTTTACCCGGCTTGCCGAAATGGAAGATATTGGGCGCCATGTGGAATTGTTCGCCCAGACCATGCCCAACAAACTGCCGAACAATCGAGAAGCCGGCTTTCTCCCCATGCTTCTGGATCGCAGCACCAACATCACCCAGCGTCGCACCCGGCTTTACGATGTTGATTCCCTTCCAAAGACACTCATAGGTCACGCGGATCAGCTTCTCTCGCGTCGGGTAGCTTGAGCCACCAACCACGTACATGCGCGACGTGTCACCATGCCAGCCATCGACGATAACCGTCACGTCAATGTTCAGAATATCCCGATCTTCTAGGATGGTGTCATCAGAGGGAATACCGTGGCAAACAACTTCGTTGAGCGAGATGCAGGATGCGTGCTGATAGCCGCGATAGCCGATGGTAGCACTGACTGCGCCTGCACCTTCGACAAAGTCCTGAATACGCTTATCCAGTTCTGCGGGCGAAACGCCCTCAACCACAAACTCGGTAATCATGTCCAAGGCCTCAGCCGCCAATCGCCCGGCAGACCGCATCCCTTCAAAATCTTCTGCTGTGTGCAGCGTGATCGGTCCAGTGCTGTCGGGGTGGTCATAGAGCTGGCGCTGAGCGGGAAGCATGTGTTGGGCCTAGTCCTTGATGGGAATCGAATGGGTGAGTTTTATTTCTTGAGGGGAGACATGACACACATAGGCAATGGCTTCCACCCCTGCGTCTCGCGCACGGCTGAATGCTTCAGCGTAGCCGGGGTCGATGTCACCTGCCACAGTGAAAGTATCGCAATCGGACCTTTGCACGCAGAAAACCATTACGGCCCGATGACCCTGCCGCACCATCTCGGACAGCTCATCCAGATGCTTGGCGCCGCGTGTGGTTACAGAATCCGGAAACTCTGCCAGTCGTCCATCGCGACGCAAGTGGCAGTTCTTGACTTCAACGTAGGTCGTTGGCTGTCCTTCCTGCTCCAGCAAGAGGTCGATCCGGCTGTTGGTCCCGTACTTA
>JBMTIF010000250.1:0-4338 GCA_049437045.1 Alphaproteobacteria bacterium
GGAAAATCTGTGGCCGATCTGGTGGGTGGACAAATCTGCGATAAGGTTCCTGCTTATGTCTCCGGTCTTCCTGAAGAGACTTTACAAAAGCGTGTTACGCTTGCAAAAACTTGGCAGGACAAAGGATTTGCGGCATTCAAATTTGCCTCTCCTGTTGCTGATGACGGTCCGGAAGCAGAATTGAAAGAATTGCGTAGGGAGTTGGGCGATTCTGCAAAGATTGCTGCTGACATGCATTGGACACATACACCAGAAGAGGCCCTAGAACTAATCCGTGCTATGGAACCTCACGGTTTGTGGTTTGCTGAAGCACCGGTGCGGACAGAAGACATTGGAGGGCTCGAAGCTGTCTGTCGGCATTCGCCTAGCCCGATCGCCGTTGGTGAAGAATGGCGGACGCATTGGGATTTCCTGAACCGAATCGGGCGCTGTCAGATTTCGATTGTTCAGCCCGAAATGGGCCATAAGGGTATTACCAATTTTACGCGCATTGCGAGACTTGCGGAACAACATGGGCTCAATGTCATGCCACACGCGACCATTGGCACCGGCATATTCTTGGCCGCAAGCCTTCAAGTCAGTGCGGCGTTGAACGCCGTGACTTGCCACGAATTTCAGCATTCGATCTTTGAACCTAACCGCGATCTCTGGGTCGGGGATATGGACTGCAAAGACGGATACTACACGCCCCCCGGCGGACCGGGGCTGGGCGTGAAACCGAGCGAGAAGGCACTCGGCATTCTCGAACCTATTTGAAACCGGAAAAAGGGAAGGAGATCCAACCATGAAAAACCTGTGGAAGAAGTCGCTGATTGCCACGCTGACCGCGGGCTTTTTGGTGACATCAGCCGTAACCGCAGCCTACGCGGAAACGCTCAAGTTCGTGTCCTGGCAAAACGATGATGGGGGCACCGGGGATTGGTGGCGTGAAGCAATTGCCAAGTTCGAAGCGGAACATCCTGGAGTGAATATCGAATTCACAAAGGTGGATCGCAGCAGCTACGCAGATACCATGACTACGCTTTTCGCCGGCGGTCAGCCACCCCATATTGTGCATCTAGCATCTTTTGAGTATCAGTCTTTTGCAGAAAACGGCTGGATGGAAAACCTCGATCCATGGTTCGCCAAAGAGGGCATCGACATGTCTAACTGGGCAGGGCAGCAAATCTGCCGTTGGAACGAAGAAACGGCCTGCTTCATGCTGCTTTATTTCGGCTTCATGATGGCCTACAACACCGAAATCCTTGCCGCTGAGGGTTTGGAAGTACCGACGAACTACGAGGAATACATGAACGTTGTGCGTGCCACGACGAAGGACCTCAATGGTGATGGTATTATCGACCAATTTGGTACTGCACATGAAACCAAAGGGGGTGCAGGTCAGTATCTGACAGAGATGCTGAACTATGTTCTTTCAGCGGGTGCATATTGGACAGACAAGGAAGGTAACGTCACCATCGATACTCCTGAAATGATCGAAGGTCTGACACGTTGGAAAACGATCATCGATGAAGGCCTGACGCCAATTGACATGTCGGCGGGCGATATTCGCAAGCTGTTTGCCGACGGAAAGGTCGCGGTAAGGCTTGACGGCCCATGGCTCTACGGCACGATGAAAAAAGGTGCCGCTTTCGACAAACTGGCAGTTGCCTATCCGGCGCTAACACCGCCACTTGGTGGGTCATCAAACGTGCTTGGTATGGCCAGTGAGATCAGCGATGACGAGAAAGCCTTGGTTTGGGATTTCATGAAGATCGTGATGTCACCTGAATTTCAGCGCAAATATGCCACAGTGGCGGGTAATACACCGCCAAGCCCGGCAGCTGACGTGTCAGGTGTGGAGAAAAGTGTGCCGCATTTTAATATCCTCGTACAAACTCAGAAGGACGCTGCTACCGCTGGCGTAGATCGCATCCCGAAGGGTCTGGAGGTTCAGTATGGCGAGTTCGGCAAGATGGTTCAGGAGGAGGTTCAGCGGATGCTGATCGAGGATCTAAACCCCGCTGATGTCGTGAAAGTCATACAAAAGCGTGCCGTGGAAATTCAGGACGGCTAAGCAGTCTGAAAAAAGCCGATTCACTTATTGTGAGTCGGCTAGCATTAGACGAGGAGCCAAATGGCGACGATCGAACAAAATTTGAAACCACGCCGCTTTGATCTGGCGCGTCCAAGTCGCCAGCATCTGCTGGGTTATATCCTGTTGGCCCCGGCAGTCATTCTTGTAGCGCTTATTATCATCTATCCGCTCTTCATCTCCGTCGATTTGTCATTTCAAAATGTCAAACTTGCGCGCATTGGCTCCGCCAGAAAGGCTTTCACATTAGCCAACTACGAGAAACTCTTCGCCTCTCCCGACTTCTGGCTAGCATGCTGGGTCACAGTCAAAATGGTGACCGCAGTCACAATTGGAAGCCTACTTGTAGGCGTTTCAACAGCCCTTTTGGTTAACAATAAATTCCGTGGTCGGACGCTCGCTCGGCTGGTCATGGCTCTACCTTGGGCGGTTCCTGAAATTATTGCCGTCGTGATGTTTGCTTGGATCTTTGACAGTACGTTTGGCCTTATCAGTTGGCTGATATGGAAGATAGGGCTGACGACGGAACTGATCGCCTGGGTATCCACACCAGGTCCGGCATTCTGGGCTATCACTGTGACGATGATCTGGAAAGGGTTCCCCTTCGTGTCGATCATGACTCTAGCCGGTTTGCAGTCAATCCCGGATGATTTCTATGCCGCAGCCAAGGTGGATGGAGCTAATGCGGTCCAAAGATTTCGTTGGATCACCCTGCCATGCTTGATGCCGGTTTTGGGTGTAACGCTGGTGCTGGTCATGCTTTGGGTTTTCCGCGACTTTTCGATCATCAAAACCATGACCGACGGTGGCCCACTGAAAAGCACTACGACGCTATCGATCATGACTTATGAACAGGCATTCGGGTTTTTCAAATTTGGTTATGCCAGCGCAGTTGGGGTGGTCACCTTGATCATCTGTGTAGTTGCAAGTTTGGCTATGCTTGGGCGCGGCTCAAAAGCTATGTACTAGGGGTAACGATGAACCGAACACCTCTGCAATCTATCCTTCTCTACGGCACGGTCATTTTTGCTGCCACGATCATCCTATTTCCAATCTTCTGGCTTTTCAATACAGCACTCTCAACAACCGTTGAACTGACGCAGTTGCCACCTAGCTTCTGGCCCGAAGAGGCACAGTGGCAGATCTTCACTAAAGTTTGGAATGATCGGCCCATCCCGCTGTGGCTTTGGAATTCGACTATTACGGCAGTTGGGTCGGTAATTCTGTCGATGACCGTCTCGGTCCTCGCGGGCTATAGCCTGTCGCGGTTTTCTCCTCGTGGTAGCCACGGGATGGGCCTTTTTATCCTGACCGCAAAGATGCTGCCCGCAACGCTCTTGGTGATACCACTGTTCGCAATCTTCCGCTCCATCGGGTTGATTGGTAGCCTGTGGACGCTGATCATTGCTCATTCCACTTTGATCGTACCATTTACCACCTGGATGCTTAAGGGATACTTCGACACTATCCCGCGTGAACTGGAACAGGCCGCGATGGTGGACGGTTGCTCGCCACTTGGTGCCATGTTCAGGGTGATCCTGCCGGTTTCGATGCCTGGTCTTGCGGCCACGGCGCTTTATTCGTTTGTGCTTAGCTGGGCGGATTACGCCTATGCCCGCACCTTCCTTGTGAATAGCCAGGGAAATTGGACTGCTAACCTGGGTATTACAACGATGCGCGGAGAATATGTGACCGACTGGAACGAAATCGCCGCTGCCGCAGTCTTCGTCGCTATCCCGATCATGGTCATCTACCTGTTCCTTGAACGCTATCTCGTCGGCGGTTTGACCGCTGGAGCAGAGAAATAATACATGGCAAAAATCAGTATCGAAAACGTCCACAAAGACTATGGCGATTTTACCGCTCTGCATCCTTTCTCACTTGAAATTCAAGACGGTGAATTTGTGGTGCTAGTCGGCCCATCAGGATGTGGCAAATCCACAATGCTCAAGATCCTCGCCGGGCTTGAACCCGCCACAGGTGGGCAAATTCGTCTTGACGATCGCGACGTCACCGACCTTGCTCCCGGGGACCGTGACATCGCGATGGTTTTTCAGAACTATGCGCTTTATCCGCATCTGACAGTGCGACAGAACATTGGCTTCGGGTTAAAAATGCGCAAAGTCAGCAGCAATCAGATCGCAAGGAAGGTTGAGGAGGCAGCCAAGACGCTTGGAGTAAGCCACTTGCTGGACCGCAAACCGAAAGCGCTTTCCGGGGGACAGCGCCAACGGGTAGCGCTTGGGCGCGCTATAGTTCGGGAA
>JBMTIF010000251.1:0-4336 GCA_049437045.1 Alphaproteobacteria bacterium
TGAAAATCAGCGCTGTGAGCCGGAAGAAAGCTTCCCATCCGCTTAGGTCCGTCAGCCATATGAAAGCAGCAGCAGCGATCAGCGTCGTTAGGATCAGATTGAAAACACGCCACGAGAAGACCGGATTCTGACGCGGGAAACGTGCGCTGTGGACGGCGGCGTAGGCGAACATCAGAATAGCCAGCGCCCCCAAGCGCACCGGCAAGCCCGCTACAAGATCGGAAAAGTCTGTCGCAATCAAAGGAACGCCGATCAGGGTCAGGGTGATCATCCCGCTGATCCGGCGATTTTCACGGCGGCTGAGCTGTGTTCGATCCCGCAGAAAAGCCCAGGAAAACGGGAGCAGCAGCCCAAGGATCTGGAAACTGGCGAGGAAGGTTGAATAGACCATCGATGAGGCGGGGGCCATGAGTAGGGTCGTGTTCAGACAGAGAAAGGCACCGAGCAGGGCAAAGAGCTTGAGAAATAGGGGCGCGTGACGCCGCAGCAGGCCTTCAACGGCCAGCAGAATGCCAAGCGGCACAAAGCATACAGCCAGAAAACTGATGGCGAAAAAGGCGTCAAAGCCGCTGATCCAGAACAGCCCGCGACTGGCCATAAAGAGTGCCAACAGGAGCGCGAGCACGCCAAAACGGATTTCAAGCAGGCTGGGCAGTCGGTTCCGGCGCACGGGCAGCAACACGTGGAGCGCAAAGCCCGCCACGCCGATCGCGGCCAGCATATTGATAACCCCATCCCACGGCTCCATCAGGCTGACTTTCCGGTTTTTGTCCCACGGGCGCGCAAGTCACCTTGAGAGCGGGATGGGTTGAGCCATTGAGCCAGTGGCGCGACCAGCGAAGAGAGGAAAAGACTGGCCAATTGCAGGCTGAGACCGACACCGGTCAGTCCGGCAAGCCGTCGTCGCAGGATTCGACGGGCTGCCTCTGCATTCGCGCGTCCGATCTGCAGAAAATCGTCGCCTCGCCTATAGTCCAGCTCTTCGCGACATAAGGTATTATAAGCCTCCAGCCGGTGGAGCGGAGCCTGTTCTAAGTCTTTCTTCAGGTGGTCTGATCCACCGCGATAGGCGTCTTCAATCACAAAGCGGTCTGCGCGAAAGGGTGCTTCTTCGCTAACCCCAAAAGCCGCCCGGTGCCGGGCCATGATCTGTGTGGCAAGCCCCAGATGCCGGGGAGAGGGCATGGCATCGCGATCCAGTCCGGGAAAGACATCAACAAAGGTTTCCCCCACCAACCCCACAGCCGCGGGTACTTGGCTGACGCTGCTGATCCAAAACGGCCGACACTGGCGGCGGAAATAGTACAGAACGCACGTGAGGATATAGAGGCTGGACGTTAGTGATTGTCCCCTTGCTTGAGGCTGAACCATGGTCAGACCAAGGTGCAGAACTTCCTCCTCTCGGCCACCAAGCTGCACTGGAAGCAGGCGCATGACGTTAAAGGCCAGAGCCTCGCCTGTCGTGCGATCTTCGATCAGGGTGATAATGGCTTCTGACCAAAAGGCGCTGTTGCTATGGAAAACCCCATAGTCCAGATCCTCACCGGCAAGGCTTGCTCGGGCAATATCACGACAAGGCTTTGCCCATTCCTCAAGATCGGTTTCAGCCATCCAAAGTCCGGGCCTTTCCGCGATAAGAACGCGCAAGTTTCCGGGCAGTTGCAGCGAGCAGAACATGTGCCGCTGAAACACGGAGGATAGTCTAGGCTGCTGACGAAGATTGGAGTTTTTGGTCATCTCAATCGCACACCCGCAAGTCTCATGGTGCCTAATATCGTTATATATTTGAGAATCACTGAAACTTTCATGCCTGAGGACCAAGTAACATTGAAGCGATAACTGCGAAAAAGTGTTTGCTTACGTGTATGATAGCGCTATTTTGCCTTGTTCGTGTTGAGTGCGGATACTGATAACTTGACGTATGAACACTTCGACCATCGTGATCAAAAATCTGCGATGAATCAAAACGGTCTTTCAGGCATTTTTCGATGCAACTTCGCTCCCGCATAACTCTGGCTGCCGCGTTCTTCCTGCTGGCTCCTGTTGTGCTGTTTTTTCTCATCGATTTGATGCGCGACCGTTTTATTGCCAGCTCCTTTGTAAAGCGGCAGTTTGAGGACGATAAGCCCTTTATTCAGGGATTCATTCGCGAAGCACGGCAGAGGATCGAAGCGCCAGCGTCGAAAATTCAACTGGTGTTGCCCAGTGAGCCGATTCCTAAATCATTCTTGGATCCTGACACAGGGGCGCTGGTCTACGAGCCGTGGACAACCATGCAGTTCCGCCTTGATCAGATCGCCGAAATTTACCCGGGCCTTTCCTTCGGACTCTTTGACCGAGACGGACAGTTGCTTGTTAGCGTGGGTGAAGACGTCAACTTGCTGATGCAGGGATTTGATGGGTCCAACCGCTCGGATGCACAGGGCATTTCGCCCGCCAGTGACGCGTTTATGGTGCGACGTACTATGCGGACCATGCGCGGGCTCTATGTCTATGTTGGTGCCATGCCGGTTGAGCAGTTCATTCAAAACATCTCGAATTCAGTCGGTGAGCCGGTTGTCCTCATCCAACGAGAAATCAGAGAAGGACCCGATGGCTTTGGTGTTACGGACGACCAGCCAAAATCGCTGGTTTCGACTAAAGCCATTGGGTTGCCCGAAGCCACCGCAGGCAATCCAAACCGATATGCTGATGCCAGTCAGTTCTGGGATTCGATCCAGTCAGCTGCCTTGGCCCACATGCCTAGACGCTATTTTTCAGTGTCTCAGGATGATCACCGCGGCATCATCACCGAAGTACGTGTCGATACGCTGAACCCCATGCTGGTTGAGGGTATTTTTCTGCGACTGGTAAGAGACCGGACACAGTCTGCAATCCGCGAGGAGAAGCAGAACAGGCTGGTTTACGGCGGTTTTGCCGTTCTGATCATCGTTTCTGTGGTGCTGTTGCTGTGGTTCTTCAACAGATCCTTGCGGCCGCTGACCGATTTGATCGCCGCCTTGACAGCGCTGGCGCGGCACGATTTTGACTACCGCATCCCCCACACCAACCGCCGCGACGAGCTGGGCGCTCTAGCCCGCGGTTTGACAGATTTTCGCGCCTCTCTGGTGGATCGTGAACGTCTGGTGTTGCTCAAGGAACAAATGGAGTTTGCTGCACAGATCCAGCGCTCGATTCTGCCCAGCAGTTTTGACGTTGCCGACTTTGCCTCCATTGATGCCATTACCCTGCCAGCAGAAGATGTTGGTGGTGATTTCTTCGATATGTTTGCGTTGGCCAATGGCAATGTAGGGGTTGTGGTGGCTGACGTGGCTGACAAGGGGATGGGCTCTGCGCTGTTTGGCGCGTTGGCTTCATCCTTGATCCGGGCAACGGCGCGCCTTTACAGCGACCCTGGCCGCGTGCTTGCGTCGGTTAACCGGCAACTCTGCGAGCGCAATGATGCGGATCTGTTTGTTACGCTGTTCTATGGCGTTCTGGATCGTGAAACCGGTCAGTTGGTTTATAGTAACGCCGGCCATGAACCGCCCCTTTGCATGCACCGGGACAGCGATGGATCGGTGCGGGTTGAACGTACGCCCACGACCCATGGCTTGCCTTTGGGGCTGGTTGCAGACGCGCATTTCGATACGCGGTCGCTCCAGTTGAGTTCGCATGATAATCTCGTGCTCTTTACCGATGGGATCACCGAGGCAGAAAATGCGGAAAATCGTCTCTTCTCAGCTGCAGCGCTGAACGACCTGTTGCTGAGGCAGGCCGACAGCGCACCCGGAGAGATTATTCGCAATGTCATGAGTGACGTGAAGAGCTTCACCGGCGATCAGCCGCAGAGCGATGACATCACCCTTATGGTTGTTCGCTATGAGGGCGTGCCGGATGAATCCACTCTGGATGACAATAAAGGTGGAGCAGAAGCAGCAGATGGGCCTAAACTGCGCGTCGTCGGTCAAGCCTGATCATTCGAAACCGAGGACGCTCCCATGAGCTCGGACGCACTTTCTGCCCCTTTTTTCGCCTCTCGGACCACTAAAGAAACCATTCCGCTGGTTGCTATCCCTGGCAAAGCCGAACGCGCCTGGTTCAAAACCCTGCCAAGCCGTCATGCGACGTGGTTGCAGTCCCAGGGCCGAGACCTGAGTGAGGCTGGACTGGTGCTGCTGGCGCCCGACGAGCATGGCGCTTTGGAGACGGTTTACTTCACCCCAACGGCCCATGCGGGCGACAGCTGGCATCTGGCGCATCTGCCCTCTGCGTTGCCAGAAGGGCGCTTTGCGCTAGCGGACAGCGCGGCCAAAAAACCGGAAGCGACACAAATGGCCTTTGGCTGGGCCATCGC
>JBMTIF010000252.1:0-4335 GCA_049437045.1 Alphaproteobacteria bacterium
CCATCATCTCCATGAAACGATCGAACAGGTAGTGTGAATCGTGTGGGCCGGGGCTAGCTTCGGGGTGATACTGGACCGAAAAGGCGCGGTATTTCGTTGAACGAATGCCCTCATTGGTGCCGTCAAACAGCGAAACGTGGGTCGCTTCGACGTCGCTTGGCAGGCTTTCCAGCTCAACCGCAAAACCGTGGTTTTGAGAGGTGATTTCGACCTTGCCCGTGGTCAGATCCTTGACCGGATGGTTACCACCGCGGTGGCCCTGATGCAGTTTGGAGGTTTTGGCCCCGAGCGCCTGCGCGAGGATCTGATGCCCCAGACAAATGCCGAAAATCGGCGTTCCGCTTTCCAGCACCCCCTGAACCGCGCCAACGGCGTATGCGCCCGTCGCAGCCGGATCGCCCGGACCGTTGGACAGGAACACCCCATCGGGCTGGTGGCTGAGGATTTCTTCAGCCGTGGTCGAGGCGGGTACAACCGTCACGTCACAGCCGCGGGCGGCAAGATTGCGCAGGATGTTCAGCTTGGCACCGAAATCCACAGCAACGACCTTTTTCGTTGGTGCGGACATTTCGCCAAAACCATCCGTACGGCTCCAGGTTGTCTGGGACCACTTGTAGGTCTGGCCGGTGGTGACTTCCTTGGCCAGATCCAGCCCCTTGAGGCCGGACCAGCTGCTGGCTTCTTCAAAGGCCGCGGTCAGGTTGGCGTCGCTCAGATCGCCGTTGACGACCACACCGCTGGGCGCACCGTTGTCGCGGATCAGACGGGTCAAGGCGCGAGTGTCGACCCCGGCGATGCCGGTCATGTCCTTGATGCGCAACCAGTCAGAGAGGTGCTGGGCCGCCCGGTAGTTGGAGGGCTGCGTGATATCGCAACGCAGAACACACCCGCGCGCATGAACCTGCAGCGCTTCAACGTCTTCTTCGTTGGTTCCGACATTGCCGATATGCGGGAAAGTAAAGGTGATGATCTGCCCGGCATAGGACGGATCCATCAGAATTTCCTGGTACCCACTCATGGACGTGTTGAAGCAAACTTCACCCAATCGTCGACCTTCGGCCCCAAGGCCAAGGCCCCACAAAATGGCGCCATTTCCCAATACCAGCGCACCTGTGGCGAGGCTTGGCTTGGTGGCTAAAGCCGCGGCAAACCGCGTCTTTTCTGATCCCGAATCAACGGATGGGTCGGACATAGGGGAGAGGCTCCAATCGGTGCAGATCGCTCAAAATAAAAAGCACTTACTGGAAGACAGTGGAGTAAGCCTGCGGACGGTGTGCGTCAAGGAATGCCAGAGGCGCGTCACCCCCGATTCTCTTTTGCTCATGCGCTGAGTGCAAGTCAGCGGCAGGGTTTGGGGGTTATTGCCAAAGTTCCGCCACAACATTAGCTTTCGCGCATCTTAAAACAACACGCAGGCATTCCATGCTACGCGAAACACTCAACGGGTCCATGAAGGACGCGATGAAAGCCAAAGATCAGGTGACGCTCTCGACGCTTCGTCTGGTCAACGCTGCGATCAAGCAGCAAGACATCGACGTTCGGTCCTCGGGCAATGCCGATGGCATCGCCGACACTGATATTCTCTCCCTGCTGCAGAAGATGATTAAGCAGCGCCGGGAAAGCATCAAAATGTACGAAGAAGGCGGACGCCCTGATGCCGCTGCTCAGGAAGCAGCGGAAATCGAGGTGATCGAGCGTTTTCTTCCTCAGATGATGAGCGAAGACGAAGTGCAAGCAGCGCTTGAGGCGGTTATCTCTGAAACGGGCGCGGGTTCCATCAAGGACATGGGCCCGGTCATGAGCATGCTGAAGGAAAAGTATGCCGGACAAATCGACTTCGGTTCGGTTTCTCCTATCGTCAAGCAGCGCTTGTGTGCGCTGGCCAAGGCTGCCTGAGTACCCGCTCAGGCAACCTGATAAAGCAGCAGGGCGGTTCCCAGCCCTGCCAGCACCGCGCCCACCCAAGCCAGAAGAGCAGGGCGCTGACGGGTCACAATCCAGATCAGAGGTAACTGTGCGACGGGCGTCATGGATGACAGCGTGGCAACCAGCGCCGCATCGGTCATGCCCAGTGCCAGCAGAAACAGCGTCATCCCAAGACCAATACCCAGAAAACCACTCAAAGCGACAATCGCGACCAGACGCGAGGTCAGGCGCGCGGCAGCTTGTGCCGGTGTGGGGGTCCAGGGGCCGGGGATCAGCATAATCACCCACAGTGCAACAGCGGCAATCGACACGCGAATGGCCGAGGCGACGATGGGGTCTGGCCGGTTGGCAAGCTCGGGGTTGTCCATCACTGGGTTTGCGATGATGGTGCCCACTGCTTGTGCAAAGGCAGCGCCCAGACCCAGCAGTACGCCAATCACCATCAAACCCTGTACCGATTCCCACACGTGCAACTGATCCCGGCGCTTGCCGTAAACGATGGCCACAGTCACGCCAGCGAAAACCAAGGCAATCCCCATCCAGTCGCGCAGGCTCAGGACTTCACCCAAACCAACGCCAATCAGTGCAGTCATGGGCGCGTGGGTCGAGAACAGCATGGTTGTTCGCCGCGGTCCGAGCCGGGCAATGGTGCTGTAAAGCAGGGTATCACCGATGAAAATTCCGACGAAACCGGACACACTCAGCACACCGAACTGCACCATAGAGGGCATTTTGCCCTGCTGGATAACCAGCCCGACCGCGATCACTGCCATGGTCAGCGCCACCAGCGTAATGCGGATCCGGTTGTAGCGCATGCCGCCCAAAATCCGCGCCGGCCCGGCTGAGATGATTGACGTCAGTGCCCAGACGCCCGAAATGGAAAGCGCAATCAGCGCGCCCTGATCGATCAAGGTCACGGTTGGTTATCCCAATGTTGTCCCCTGTGTTGTTCAGAATTCAGCATCAGGAGCAGATGTTAAGGGGAGGCTTCGTCCGGTTTTCGGGATAGAATGCCGGGCTTCGCTGCTGGCGAAAATCTAAGTTGTCTGACCGCGCTCACGCCAATGGTGAGTTGACAGGGCAGACGCGCACCGAAAGGAACCGATCCCGCCTTGGCCACGATCCCACCCGCTTTCCTCGACGAACTCCGCACGCGGCTAGACCTGTCGGACGTGGTGGGTGCGCGTGTGAAGCTGCAACGCAAGGGTCGCGAGTGGACGGCGTGTTGTCCCTTTCACAACGAAAAAACACCGTCGTTCTACGTGAACAACGACAAAGGCTTTTACCACTGTTTCGGCTGTGGCGCGCATGGGGATCACATAGGTTTCGTCATGAACCATGACGGCCAGACCTTTATCGAGGCGGTCGAGACACTGGCTGGACAAGCCGGGCTGGATATGCCGAAAGCCGACCCGGACGCGGCTCGCAAGGCGGAGCGCGCCAAGGGGCTCAAGGAAGCCATGATCGCGGCTGTCAAAGCCTATCAGGACGCCTTGAACCTGCCCGAGGGCGCGGGCGCACGGGCTTACATCGAAAAGCGCGGTCTCAGCCCGGAAACAGTGATGAACTTTGGCCTGGGTTATTCACCGGATTCCCGTGACTGGCTGTTCAAGAAACTGATCGCTCAAGGCTTCAGCGCACAGGTCATCATCGACGCAGCGCTTGCCAAAGCGCCCGAAGACGGTCGCCCGCCCTTCGATATGTTCCGCGGCCGCCTAATGTTTCCGATCTGGGATCGGCAGGGAAATCCGGTTGCCTTTGGTGGGCGAATCCTGGGCGAGGGGGAGCCCAAGTACCTCAACTCGCCCGACACGGCGATTTTTCACAAGGGCCAGTTGCTCTACGGGCATCATCTGGCGCGCAAGTCGGCCCATGACCGCGGGGAAATTCTCGTGGTTGAAGGCTATATGGATACCATTGCGCTGGCCCAGGCGGGGGTCGAGAACGCTGTCGCGCCGCTGGGCACGGCGCTGACAGAAGATCACTTGCGGCTGCTGTGGAAGATGGTTCCTGCGCCAACGGTTTGTCTGGATGGCGATGCAGCCGGCCAGCGAGCGGCGCGGCGGACCGCAGAGCGCGCCCTGCCGTTGCTCAAGGCTGGCAAGACCGTCAAATTCGCCACTCTGCCGCAGGGTCAGGATCCAGATGATTTGCTCAAGCACGGGGGTTTGCGTGCCTTGCAGACCGTTCTTTCTCAATCCGAAACACTGCCTTCGGCGCTTTGGCGGTGGGAGCGGCACGCGATGGGACGTAATGACGCAGAGCAACGTGCGGCGCTTTGGCAGCGGATCAGCGGGGCGCTCAAGACGGTAGAAGACTCGAGTCTGAACGCGGCGCTCGAAGCTGACATGGTGGGCCGGTTTGATGCGTCCTTTGTCCATCACCCCTTCCGCAAATCTGGCGGTCGCC
>JBMTIF010000253.1:0-4327 GCA_049437045.1 Alphaproteobacteria bacterium
CAACTCATCCCCTAGCGACAGACTGCGCTCTAGATTGATCAGCGTGCCAACATTCCAATCGCCCATTGTGGTTTTCGACAGGCTTTCCGCGCTGGCCTCAAGGTCGAAGGTTGAACGCTCGTCGCTGATTTGTTCTCGCGCAATCACTGTCATGCAGGCTCCGTTGCAGCAGATACTGGCCCCCAGATCGATGCTTTCAGCGCGATAGCTGGTCTCAATCCGGAACAGCGTGTCACCGCGATCTTCGCGATGCACGACCTTGCCCACGTCTGTGATGATTCCGGTAAACATGTCTGTCCGCTCCTTGAACTGGACTGAAACTCCGATGGCGTCAGATGCGGCGCCATACCTCCATAAGGTCTTCGCCCAAGACCCCGGTTTCAACCCGCGTGAAGTGCGGGGCTTGGTCCAGCGATTGGAAGTTGAAGACCCCAATACCGTCCCTTGCGTCACCGCCCAGCACCTTGCCGGCGCGGAAAACCACGATCTCGTCCACCAAGTCATTGGCCATCAGCGCCTTCGCCACGCCGCCACCAGCCTCCGCAAGGACGCGCGTTGCACCCGTCTCGCCTATGGTTTTCAGGTGTTCTTCGAAGTTCCAACCCGGCAGCAGCATCCAATCAGGACGCTGTTGCTTTACCCATCCAACAATCTCCTGATTGCTGCGATCAGCGTCGTAGACAACGCCAACCCTCGGCGAGAGAGATTCCATGCCTGCAAGTCGGACAGTAAAGCGCGGTTGATCCTTGAGAACGGTTTTGGCGCCGGTGAGCAGGAAGTCTGACTGCGCCCGCAACAGATGCCCCCGCGCGCGCGCTTGCGGGCCTGTGATCCACTGACTTTCACCGTTGGACAGCGCGATCTTTCCATCAATGGATAGGGCGAGTTTCAGCGTCAGAAAGGGAAGCCCGGTCTCAATACGCTTGATAAAGCCGGCGTTGAGCTGCTTGGCCTGAGCCTCCAGCACACCAACACTGACGCCAATGCCCGCAGCGCGCAACATGGCCGCGCCTTTCCCCGCTGTTCTTGGGTCTGGGTCTAGCGTTGCAATGACGACGCGAGCAACGCCAGCGTCGATCAGTGCCTGGGCACAGGGGCCGGTCTGGCCATGATGTGCACAAGGTTCCAGCGTCACATAAGCCGTTGCCCCAGCTGCATTCGCCCCCGCCTGTGCCAAAGCCTGTGTCTCGGCATGGGGACGTCCGGCGTCAGCTGTTCTGGCCTGACCAAGTATTTTGCCATCCGGAGCCACCAATACGCATCCAACGGTTGGATTGGGTGCCGTGCGTCCCAGCCCGCGTGCGGCAAGGGACAGGGCGACGCGCATGATCTCCGCGTCACTCACTGCTGTCGTCCATTTCGTCGAGGATTTTCTGGAACTCTTCAGCAACTTCGAAATTACGATATACGCTGGCAAAGCGGACGAAGGCCACTTGATCCAGTCCGTTCAGCGCTTCCATGACCATTTCACCGATTTCGCGGGTCTGGATATCGGCTTCACCGCCGTGTTCCAGCCGCCGCACGATCCCCGAGACGATGCGCTCAATGCGTTCGCTTTCCACAGGGCGCTTGTGCAGCGCAATGATGAGTGATTTGGCCAGCTTGTCGCGGTCGAAGGGCTCACGTGTCCCATTCGATTTGATGACTGTCAGCTCGCGAAGTTGGATCCGCTCAAAAGTTGTAAAGCGTCCGCTGCAGGCCGGGCACTGACGCCGCCGCCGGATGGACGTGTTGTCCTCCGACGGGCGACTGTCTTTAACGGCCGTATCAACATTTCCGCAGAACGGGCATCGCACGCTTTTCTCAGTTCCTTAGCGGTAAATCGGGAATTGATCGCACATGGAGCGAACGGCTGCGCGGACTTCGGCTTCAACGGCGCTGTTGCCGTCTTCGCCATTGGCTGCGAGGCCATCGAGCACCTTGGCAATCAAATCACCAACGGTTTCAAACTCAGCCACACCAAAGCCGCGTGTGGTCGCCGCCGGGGTTCCAAGACGGATACCAGAGGTCACGGTTGGCTTCAGTGGGTCGAACGGGATGGAGTTTTTGTTACAGGTGATGCCTGCATTCTCAAGCGCATCTTCCGCCTGCTTGCCCGTTACACCTTTCGGGGTCAGGTCCACGACCATCAGGTGCGTATCGGTGCCGCCGGTTGAGATTTCCAGACCATGCTTCACCAGCCGTGCTGCCAGCGCCTGAGCATTGGCGATCACCTGACCCGTGTAGGCCTTGAAATCGGGCTGAAGCGCCTCGCCGAAGGCAACGGCTTTGGCAGCGATAACGTGCATCAGTGGACCACCCTGCAGACCTGGGAATACCGCGGACCGGAACTTTTTCGCCAGATCATCATCGTTGGTCAGAATCATACCACCACGCGGGCCACGCAGCGTTTTGTGTGTCGTGGTGGTGACGACGTCTGCATAGTCCACCGGATTGTCGTGATGACCACCGGCCACTAGGCCGGAGAAATGGGCCATATCAACCCAGAACAGCGCGCCTACACTGTCAGCGATGTCGCGGAACTTCTTGAAGTCGATGGCGCGCGGGTAAGCAGAACCACCCGCGATCACTACTCTCGGATTGTTCGCCTTTGCCAGATCCGCAACCTCGTCATAGTCAATCAGACCATCCTGACGACGAACGCCATACTGTACGGGATTGAACCATTTGCCGGAGATATTGGGCGCTGCACCATGGGAGAGGTGTCCACCGTGGGCCAGACCCATGCCCAGGAACGTGTCGCCCGGCTGCATGGTGGCAAGCATGACTGCACCGTTGGCCTGTGCGCCTGAATGCGGCTGCACGTTGACGTAAGAGCAATTGTAGAGCTGCTTGGCACGCTCTACGGCCAGTTCCTCAGCGATGTCCACGTACTCACAACCGCCATAGTAGCGCTTACCGGCATAGCCCTCGGCATACTTGTTGGTCAAAACCGAGCCCTGAGCATCCAGCACTGCGCGAGAAACGATGTTCTCAGAGGCAATCAGTTCAATTTGAGTCTGCTGGCGGTCCATTTCTTTGGTGAGGGACTCGGCCAGGGCTGGATCGGTGTCGTGAACGCTCGCTGTCCAGAACGAGGAGGAAGAGGTCATTACAATGGTTCTCCGGAGGTAGGGTGTGCACGCATATGAGCACTATTGCAGGACAAGAAGAACACCCAAAAGCGTCTTTCAATGATGCATTAGCGGATAGTATCAGCGCGAGGGAGTGAGCTTATCGACGCGCCTTTGATGGCGCCCGCCTTCGAATTCCGTATCCAAAAAGGCGCTCAACGCGTCTTTCGCGGTTTCCACACCAATCACACGATCACCAAAGGCGATAACGTTAGCGTCATTGTGCAGTCGGGTGAGCTTGGCCGTCGTGACGTCATGGATCAACGCAGCACGGATGTGGCTGTGCCGGTTCAGGGCGATGGATATACCGATACCCGTACCGCAAACAGCAACTCCCCAGCAGTCAGGGTTTGCTGCCAGTGCGTCTGCGAGTTTGTTTCCATAATCAGGGTAATCGACGGACTCGGTACTTTCCGGGCCCAGGTCAGCGATTTCGTGACCAAGAGAAGCGGCGTGGTCCATAAGAGCACGCCGCAAATTCAGACCTGCATGGTCTGAGGCAAAGAACAATTTCATCACGTCATCCGCGTGTGAGTTTCGATGCCTCTGTCAAAGCCTATTAGGCGACGCGGCTCAAGGCCTTGTCGGACATACCGTAGGCGTCAGATTGTGATGCCCAGAAGCGGTCCAGACGCAGCAGCACGTCGTTCGTCTTGGAAAACACGTCTGCGTCCATGTTGAAACCGGTCAGGGAGTCAGCGTGGCGACCAAACATATCCTGCAACAAGCTACGGATTTTGATGCCTTTTTCAGTCAGCTTCACACGGTAAGAGCGACGATCATGCGCGCTGCGGCGGTGGGAAACATAACCGAAGTCGACCAGCTTCTTGAGGTTATAGGAGACGTTGGAGCCATGGTAACAGCCGCGGAGTGTCAACTCGCCAACGGTCAACTCTTCCTCGCCGATGTTAAACAGGATCAGAGACTGGATATTGTTGATGTCGCGAACGCCCGAGCGGTCCAGTTCAGTCTTGATAACTTCAAGACAGCGACGATGAAGACTCTCAATGGCAGCGATGGTGTCTAGGTAATCTTGGTTCACAATGGACCCCTCTTACATTCATGCTCGGATGCAAAGCCCTGTATGCATTTTAGGCGGTAAAACCTCAACCTGCTTCGCGGCTCGAATCCCAATCTTTTAAGTCCGAGAAGCTGCTCTTTCAGCAACTTCCAAAACCACCCGTGCTCAACAAGTGCCATAAAAATTAATCTAA
>JBMTIF010000254.1:0-4321 GCA_049437045.1 Alphaproteobacteria bacterium
ATTCGAGCCCCCATAGCGGCCAGGCAATTAGCGAGGTCGATCACTTCTGGTTCGCGCGCCGCATTTTCAAGAACCGTGGTACCTTTCGCCAGACTCGCGGCCATCATCAGGTTCTCAGTCCCGGTGACCGTCACGGTATCGAAGACGATTTTCGCGCCGTGCAGACGACCTCCTGGTGTGCTCGCCTTGATATAACCTTCCTCGACAGCAATAGTGGCGCCCATCTGCTCCAGCGCGCGCACATGCAGGTCAACCGGCCGCGAACCGATCGCGCACCCACCCGGGAGCGATACCTCCGCCTCGCCAAAGCGTGCAAGCAACGGACCAAGCACCAGAATAGACGCCCGCATGGTTTTCACCAGTTCATAGGGCGCTCGTCTGGAAGTCAGCGACCCGGCGTTAACCGTTATGACGGATTTCTCATCGACTTCGATCCGTGCCCCAAGACGGCCTAAGAGCTCAAGCGTGGTCGTGATATCCCGGAGGTGGGGCACATTCGCCACCCGCAGGTCCTGATCTGTCAAAAGCGCACTGATCAATACCGGCAAAGCCGCATTTTTTGCTCCCCCGATGCGAACCTCGCCTCGCAGCGCCTGGCCGCCCCTGATGACTAGACTTTCCAATAGTGTGACCGTTCAGCGGATGGAAAAGCGTACCCAACATGGCACGCTGAGTTCGGAAGTTTAACTGAATAAACAAAAAAGGCGCCCAAGAGGCGCCTTGATTGAATTGTCCAGAAGAGATCAGCGCTAGGCGGCTGGCGTCTGTGACAACGCTTTTTTTAGCTCGCCGTTTTCGTACATTTCCATCATGATGTCGCTGCCTCCGACAAACTCACCGTTGATATAGAGCTGCGGAATAGTCGGCCAGTTTGAAAACTCCTTTATTCCCTGGCGGATTTCATCATCCATCAGCACATCGGCGGTTTCGAACTCCGCACCCAGCGCCTGCAGGATCTGGATGGCACGGCCAGAAAAGCCGCACTGCGGAAAGTCGCGGTTGCCTTTCATAAAGAGCATGACGCGGTTGCTGTCTACTGTTTCCTTGATTCGTTGACTGACGTCCATGAGATTCCCCTGTAAAAATCTGTGACTGGCAACCTACGGTGATTGCCTTGTGTTGGTATCCGGCTTAAGCGGAAGCCTTTTCTTCCGGCGTTAAGGTGCGCATCGACAACGCATGGATCTGCACTTTCATGCGGTCACCCAGCGCGCCATAGACCATCTGGTGCTGCTGAATGCGGCTCTTGCCGGCAAAAGCCGCACAGACGATCTCTGCTTCAAAATGGTGGCCATCGCCGGAAATTTCAACCGACGCGCCCTCCAGGTTTTCTTCAATCCAGCCTTTGATGTCTTCTGGACTTACCATTTCATTTCCTTTTGTTGCGCTTCAAACCCTTCAGAATTAAAGGTTTTCGGAAGCTTTCTGCTGGAGAGATTCTATCAGGGCATCCAGCCCGTTGGCGTCAATGTACTCGCCATACTGGTTGCGGAAACTGATGATCAGGCTGATTCCATCCACCTGGATATCGTAAATCTGCCAGTGGCCGTCGGCCGTGAGAAGGCAGTAGTAATCTACCGGCACGGGCGTCTGGGCCGGCAGCACCACCTCGGTCGGCACCACCGCAATGCGGCCCTCGGCCCTGAGCGTCACCTCGCCAAAGCGGAGTTCCTGATCCCCTGTGTACTCGAACATCGCGGTCGCATAGGTTCGCATGAGAAGGTTCTTGAAACCCATGGTAAACCGCTCCCGCTGCTCCTCAGATGCGGTTTTCCAATGGGTACCCAGAATCAATCGGGACACTTTGTTCAGTGCGATCTTGGGGATGACGAGTTCTTCAACGAGCGCGTAAAGCGCGCCATGGTCCGCCTCAAGCTCTGCACGGCGTTCGCGCAACTCACTGATCAGTTGATTGACCGTGCTCTGGATCATCTCGTCTGCCGTTGGCGCGGCAGTTGAACTGCTGCATCCCATAGCGATCACCAGACCCAGCGCAAAATGCTGGGACATTTTCACAGTCCGGTTCACTACCCGGATCAATCGAAGAAACAAAGTCACACGATCATCCTGTAATCTGGGTCAAGGCGGATATTTTGCAAAGTTAGCGCCGTCACTTCAAATGGCGATTTACTGTCAGCGACCAAAAGGGCGTAACCAAAGAATCAGCCTTGGCAGAAGGGTCAAGGAGGCCAGCAATGCCATTGCCATCCCAAGCGCGGTAAAGACGCCGAAGTAGATGGTCGGCAGAAAATTCGACAGCACCAATATGGAGAATCCCGCGATGATGGTAATGGCGGTGTAAAAAATGGCGCGCCCGATGTTGGCGTGACAGTAATGCAGCGTTTCTACATAGTCGCCAACTCGCCCGATCTCACTGCGAAAGCGGTAGATGTAGTGGATACTGTTGTCCACCGCGATACCCAATGTGATCGAGGCAATCGTAATGGTCATCATATCCAGAGGAATCCGGGCCCAACCCATCACGCCGAGGATGATTGCCGCCGCCAACAGATTGGGCGCAATCCCAATCACCGCGAGCCGCAAGGAACGGAACAGGATCAGCAGCATCAGGGCAATTCCCAACATCACCACACCGAGACTCATGATCTGCGACGAAAAAAGACTCTGGAGCATGTTGTTGTAAAGCACGACGAGTCCTGATACCTGAAACGCCTCAGGCTCCAGATTCAACTCCTTCTCAAGACCTGATTGAATCTCCTGAAGCAACACATTGCGCCGAAGATCGGGAAGGGAGTCGCGGATACGAGCTGTCAGTCGCACCTCATCTCTTTCAATTGACACATAGGGACTCAGCAGCGCGGCTTTAAGATCGTCGGGCATCCTTTTATAGAGCACCGCAAGCTCAAAGGTATCGAACGGTGCCTTGCTGATCGACTCCCCGACCCTTATCAGCGATGCCAGAGACAACACCTGTCCAACCCCGTAACGGCTCTCAAGAAAGTCATGCACCATTGATACCGTTTTTATCTTCCGCGGTGTAAACCAGTAGTCCACCGGATCGCCCTGTGACACTGACCCCAACAACAGCGCCAAGTCGTCATCAGATTCGTCTGTGGCGGCGATCTCGGGCTCTGGCTCAAACCGCACAATAACGTCAAGCGGCGTGGTCCCGCCCAGTTCACGATCGATCAGTTTGAGTCCGCGATAAATCTCGGTGTCCTTGCCAAAATAGTTTATGAAACTGTTCTCGACCTCAAGACGGGTAATCCCGATCCCGCCCAGGATCGCCAGAGCCAGCGATGTCGTGATGACAAGACGGCCCCGTTGCGCCGTAATCCGTGACAGCGTTGCCGTAAATTTGAGTCCAGGAACTGATGCGCTTTCCCCTTTTTGTGCCGGACCCAAAACGGCAAGCAACGAGGGAAACAAAAGAAAGGACACGGCAAACGTCACCACGAGACCGAGCGACATCATCCAGCCGAAATCGATCACCGGCTTGATGCTGCTGAGTACGAGTGATCCAAACGCCAGAATGGTCGTCAGTGCCGTGTATAGGCAGGGCCAGAACATTTTCTGCATGGTCATCAGCACCCGCGCCGGGTGCGCCAGTTCGGGGTGATCCCGAACCAGCTGTCGGTGCCGAACGACAAGGTGCACATTCATCGACATGGTGAGAATCAGCATCAGCGAGATGAAGTTTGAGGAAATCACCGTTACCTGCCAGCCCGCAAGACCCAGCAGACCCATCATGCTCAACCCGGCAAAGAAACAGCTCGCTAACGGCAACACCACCCATCGAATTGCCCTGAAGACAATGGCCAACATGGCCACCAGAAACACAAATACGCCCAAACCGAACGTCACCAGGTCGTTACGGATAAAGGTGATCATGTCATCGGCGATCATCGATACCCCGCCGAGGACAAGAGACCCCGCATCGTGGTGGCGCTCCATGACCTCGCGCACAGCAACAATAGTGTCATGGCGCTTTTGGTTTAACTGGCGCTTTTGTAACTCATACTGCGCGTCCAGCTGGACAAAACGCTGCTTCTCGTCCGATGTCGCCTTGCCCGCACCGATGCGCTGTGACATTCTGCGGCGCTCGCCCTGCAAAGCCTCGAACTCCGGTGCTTCGTCCAGATTGAGCTGCAGCGCCGTGGTTTTCCCATCAGCACTCACGATCAGTTCGGAGAACACCGGGCTCGTCGTCAGTTCGTCACGAGCCTTGTCAAGATCAACTTCGCTGTCCCTCAACGTCCGGTAGTTGCCCGCCAGCTCAGTGAGCGATCCTTCTCCCTGTGCAAGCAGCGGCACATCAAGCAGGGAGACAACTGAACTGATCCCCGGCACTTCTTCAAGG
>JBMTIF010000255.1:0-4307 GCA_049437045.1 Alphaproteobacteria bacterium
GGCGGCAAAGGCGCGGGCAATTGCGACCCGCTGTTTTTCACCACCCGACAACTGGCTTGGCAAACGGTCAAGATAGTGGCCTCCCAAGCGAACCCTGTTCAGGATCTCAACGCTGCGATCGTACAAATCCTGTCCGGTAAGGCCAAAATAGAGCCGGAGGGGTTGTTCGAGAATTTCGGCGATGGTCTGACGGGGGTTCAAACTGTCATCGGGATTTTTAAAGATCAGCTGAATACTGCGCAGGTGATCAGGTGGGCGATTGTCGACGACCGGGGCCAATGTTTTACCACCTGCAACGGTCATTTTGCCACCTGCCGGCGGCAATAATCCAGCCACAGATTTGAGAATAGTGGATTTTCCCGAGCCACTTTCACCGACCAGTCCAAGGGTTTCTCCGCGGCACACGGTGATATCGATATCATCGACCGTGGCAACACGCGTTTCTGCACGTCCCAAAAGTTTGTTGAGCAGTCCGGGTTGGTGATAGCTGATCGAAAGGGCGTCAAGCTGCAATGCTGTCGTGCCGCGAGACTCAAGTTCGACAGGCACAACGCCTAGCCCGGCCAATGAAACTTCGGCGGTTTTGTCTGCATAAAAGCAGCGTGCCAACTCTCCATCTGGCAAGGCAGCAAGACCTGGACGCTCCACACGGCAGCGATGTTTCACCAGCGCGCAACGGTCAACAAAGGAACACCCTGCGGCCACGCCACCTGGCACCGGAGGACGACCATCCAATGCCAAAGGCAAATGATGATCGGCAAGGCGAGGGATTGAAGCCAATAACCCGCGCGCATAGGGATGAGCCGGGTTTTTCAGAACTTGCCGCGTTGTGCCTTCTAGCACGACTTCACCGGCATACATCACCACCACCCGATCACAAACACGGGCGATCGCCCCGAGATCATGGCTGACATAGACCATAGCCATGTTGCGCTCGTGGGCAATGTCCCGCAGCAATTCGAGGATATGCGCCTGAGTCGTGACATCGAGCCCTGTAGTGGGTTCATCTAGCAAAAGTGCGTGTGGTTCACCAGCTAAGGCCATTGCAACCGCGACACGTTGTTGTTGGCCTCCTGACAGTTCATGCGGGAACCGTGACAAAATTGCCTTGGGGTCCGGCAAACGGACCTGCCCCAGCAATTCAATCGCCTTGGTAACATGCTCGGATGCGGGCACTGAGGAATGCAGCCGCAGCGCTTCGATCAGTTGGGCCCCTATACGCATCGTTGGGGTCAGCGACTGTCCAGAATTTTGCGGGATTAGCGCGATCTCGCCTCCACGGATTTTTTCCAATTCGGTGCGAGTGAGCGAAAACATATCCTTTCCACGAAAGGCCACAGAGCCGTCTAGAAGGCGTAGGCCACGTTTCAGAAAACCCATGGCAGCCAGAGCCAGCGTAGATTTTCCAGACCCGCTTTCACCGACGATGCCTACGCTTTCACCTTCGGAAACGGTCAGATCTATGTTGCGCAAAATCGGAAGGGTCGCGCCAGACTTAGCCGTGAAACCAACCGATATATCTTTGACGTCTATAATTGGGGTTGTCATATTGGAGCCTTTTGTGCGCGATCAATACCAAGCGCCTTGGCAAGCGCATCAGCGGTCAGGTTGATACCAATGATCAGCGATGATAGGGCAATAACCGGCCCTAAAACGCCCCATGGAGCAAAGGACATAAATCCACGTGCATCGGCTATCATCAGGCCCCAGTCAGGTGTCGGTGGTGACACTCCGAAGCCTAGGAACGAAAGCGACGAAAAGGCCAAAAGCATCCATGACCAACGCATCGCGCCCTCGACCATTAGCGTATCAAGCACGTTAGGCAAAAGTTCACGTCGAATGATGCTCATCCGACCATGACCACGCGCGCGCGCCGCAGAAACGAAATCGCGGGCTACTACATCATGGGTGGCAGCACGCGCAATGCGGATTACTGGGATCCCGTAAAAAAACGCCAGCGTTGGGATCAGGACTTCG
Organism: Alphaproteobacteria bacterium; assembly: GCA_049437045.1. Classification (GTDB taxonomy): domain Bacteria; phylum Pseudomonadota; class Alphaproteobacteria; order UBA7985; family UBA7985; genus UBA7985. The sequence continues at coordinate 1,978 of JBMTIF010000255.1, forward strand.
ATACCGGTACCGAAGGTCACGATCAAGACCAGCATCTTCAAGATCCAAGGCAGTGACAAGAACGCATCGACAACTCGCATCATCACCTCGTCGATGCGCCCACCAACAAGGCCAAAGAAGATGCCAACCAACCCGCCCCATATAACGGCGATTGGCGTAGCGACACCGGTAACCAAGAGTGCTTCACGACCCCCAAGAAGAACGCGAGTGAACACGTCACGTCCGACGTGATCAGTGCCAAGCCAGTGAGCGCTATCTGGCCCGCTGAGCATCAAGGCCGAGTTCATCGCCTTATAGTCGTAGGGAACAATTAACGGGCTGATCAACGCAAGCACCAGATGGGCTGCCACGAGTGTCAGCCCAATAGCGCCTGATGGGCGGGACATCACATCACGCAATACCAAAATGATTCGATTAAAATGTTTGTTCTTATCAAGAAACGAAACGATGCTCATTTCCTCCTCATATGCATTGTGCGCAAGCGCGGGTTGGCAATCATCGTCAATAGGTCGGCCGAGAGGTTCACACCAACATATACGGTAGCAACAATCAGGGCGATCGCCTGAACCACTGGGAGATCGCGATCGGAAATGGAGTCGATCATCATCCGTCCTAGGCCGGGATAGTTGAACACCACCTCGATCACCACAACACCACCCAATAGCCACGCAATTGTCAACGCGACTACATTGATTGCAGGCAAAAGAGCGTTTGGCAGGGCATGACGAAATACAATGCGCCAGTGTGGAACGCCCTTAAGCGTCGCCATCTGAACATAGTCTCCTGCCATGACCTCGATCACAGACGAGCGGACCATGCGCAGGATATGCGCGGTCATCACCATGGTCAGCACCAGCACAGGTAGCAGGATTTCAGGGAAAAACTCAGAGAGAGGCGCATGAGCTGGGGTCAGTACAATACCTGGCAACCAGCCCAACCAGATGGAAAATAACAGGATCAGCACTGTTGCGGATACGAATTCCGGGATCGTCATGGCAAAAATCGCCAGAGTGGAGAGGGTTAGGTCTATTGGCCTGTCGCGCCAAAGTCCCGTCACCACACCAAGGAAAATTGACAGCGGGACGCCTAGAGCGAGCGAACAGGCGGCAAGTAAAAGCGAGTTTTTCAGCCGATCGCCCACCAGTTCTGAAATGCTTTTTTGACCATTGGCCGATACTCCTAAATCGCCCTGAACCGCGCTCGCGGCCCATTCGACATAGCGTTCGATCGCCGGTCGGTTCAAACCTTGGGCCTCGCGGCAGTTCTCAAGTAGTTTGCCTTTGGCTTCACGTTCGAGAAAGGCGGTGCAGGCGTCTCCAGGAAGCAATTCAACACCCGAAAAAATGATCAAGGAAACGATCGCGACCGTTACAGCGCCAAGAAATAAACGTCGAATAAGCATGCGCAGCACGGCAAGTGGTCCTAAGAACTGTATATTGTAGAAGGATAGGGCACCGCAGAAGAAAGACGGCGCCCTAGTTCGCGTTAGATCAGTCGACGGTTATCTTGTGCCAGCGCACTGCGTCGTTCTTGACCTGATCAAGATTCTTTACGCGCGACGATACGCCAACAAGCCTAGTCACCGTGTAGGGGATCAACGTGCCACTGTTTTCCCAAAGATGTTGCTGAGCCGCTTGATAAATCGCTTTTCGCTTATCAAAGTCCAGCTCGCGGCGGGCATCGGCAAGCATCGCATCAAAGGCCTCGTCCTTGAAGTAGCTTTCGTTCCACTTTGCGGTCGAAAGATATATTTCATGCAGCGCCTGATCAGCCGGGCGTTCGTTCCAACGGGTCGCGGCAACATCCTTTTTCATCCAGACCTCGGACCAGTAACCATCGGTCGGTGTCTGCACGACATTAACCCGGATACCAGCTGCAGCTGCCTGTTCCTGATATGCCACGGCTAGCGTCGGCCATGTTGGTTCAAGCGTCGAGACATGCACGTCGATGTCTATGCCATTCGCATATCCGGCCGCGGCCAAAAGGGCCTTAGCGCCTTCAATATCCTGCGGGCAGGACATATCAGCACGGTATTGGTCGTTGGGTTCAACCGGTGCGTCGCATGCAACGACGCCCTGTCCACCTAAAACTAACTTTACCAGTTCTTCGCGGTCAGCGGCCATGCGGACCGCTTTTCGGACACGAACGTCACTGAAGGGTTCCACATCATTCCGAAACACCAGCCCGCGCCAATTGCCTGTCGGGATTACCTGCACGTTAAACCTATCTGAGCTGGTCAACATGACTTGCTGTTGTGCGGTGATGCCGCGCTCCATATCGATCTGACCACCCAACAGAGCCTGAAGTCGAGCCTGGCCGTCAGCAATTCC
>JBMTIF010000256.1:0-4304 GCA_049437045.1 Alphaproteobacteria bacterium
TGAGAAGATGCCCTGTGGACCGGCAATGGCTAGGTAAATGCGCCCTACTGGTTTGTCTGCTGTTCCACCGCCTGGACCTGCGACGCCCGTGACGCCCAAGCCGACCTGCGCAGAAACCGCGCGTTTCACCGCAGTGGCCATATGAGCCGCCACAGGGGCGGAGACAGCCCCGTGTTCAATCATCAGCTGCTTTGGCACATTGAGCAGCGTTTCCTTCGCTTCGTTGGCGTAGGCGGTTATCGAGGCCTCAAGCACGCTAGATGCACCGGACTCACCGGTCAGGGTCGCAGAAATCAAACCGCCCGTGCAGCTTTCTGCCAAAGCAAGCCTCCAGCCCAAACTGTTGAAACGCTCGATAACAGCCCGAGCCTTGACGCGGTTTTCGACGCCAGTGGTCAAAGGTCGTCTCCGGGCATCATCAAGGTTACGACGGCTTGTGCTGCAATGCCTTCACCCCGGCCGGTAAAGCCCAGCTTTTCTGTTGTCGTTGCCTTTACTGAAACCCGCGATAGGGGAAGCTCCATGATGTTAGCCACGCAGGCCCGCATAGCATCGCGATGCGGGCCGATTTTTGGTGTTTCACAGATTAGTGTCAGATCAACGTGGCTGATCCGGCCTCCCCGATCCCGAACGCGCTCAACAGCGTGTTCGAGGAATTGCGGACTGGCTGCGCCTTTCCACTGAGGGTCTGAAGGCGGAAAATGATGCCCGATATCGCCATCAGCCAAAGCGCCATAGACAGCGTCTGTAATCGTATGCAGGCCCACATCCGCGTCCGAGTGTCCCTTCAGTGGGCGCTCACCGGGCAGTTCCAACCCGCACAGGATTAGAGGTCCGTCGGTTTCCGGGTCGCCAAAGGCATGCACATCAAAGCCCGTCCCCATTCGGGGTTCCAAACCATCCTGAAGGGGACGCCGGTCGAGGATATTGGACAGGGCATCGAGGTCATCGCTGTAGGTTAGTTTCATCAGCCGGTCAGGATGGGGCAGAGTGATGATTTCAACCTGACCGCCATGATCCTGATACAGCGTTGCATCACAGGTGAAGATCGCGTCTTCCAACGCCTGATGCGCGGCGAGAATGGCGGCAAAAGGGAAACCCTGAGGCGTCTGGATGCGATAGACCTCCGAGCGCTCGATGACGCTCAGGTAAGACGACGCCCGATCCAGCCGAACGAGAGTGTCAGAAGCTGGTACGCCCGCTGTGAGCCCCTTCGTCCCCATGCGCGAAAGACGCTGAACCATCCGGTTCACGTCGCTGGTCATCAATCCGGGTCTCGCTGCGTCGTGGATGAGCACGTAATCCGGCGCTTCTTCACCGCTGAGGTGTTCCAGCCCGCGATAGACCGTTTCCTGCCGTTCACGTCCACCCAGCACAATGTCGAGAATCTTGTCGGTTTCCAGCGTTTCCACGATGTCAGCAACGGCATCCATCGTGTCTTCTGAAACCATAACCACAATATGGTTAATGTGGGTCGAGGTCAGTAAAGCCTCCAACCCCCAAGCCACAACGCGACGCCCATTCAGGGGCGCCAGAACCTTTGGCTGATCGGCACTGAACCGCGTTCCCGAGCCGGCAGCAAGCAGGAGAGCAGCGCAGTTCATTCAGTGCCTTTCCTTTCTATTCTTTTCCCGCTGGCTCTTACTGGCCGACACGGAAACAGCTGAAGCCCGGGTAAACAGCCGCTTCGCCCAGTTGCTGTTCAATCCGAAGCAGTTGGTTGTATTTCGCGATCCGGTCGGACCGTGACAGGGAGCCAGTCTTGATCTGACCACAGCCGGTTGCGACTGCGAGGTCAGAAATGGTCGTATCCTCAGTTTCGCCGGAACGGTGAGACATGACCGCCGTAAAGCCTGCACGATGCGCCATATCAACCGCTTCGAGGGTTTCGGTCAGGGTACCGATCTGGTTCACCTTGATCAGAATCGAGTTGCCGACACCATCTTTGATGCCACGGGCCAGACGCTCCGGGTTGGTAACAAACAGATCGTCGCCGACCAACTGAACCTTGTCGCCAGCCAGTTTGGTCAAATGCGCCCAGCCGTCCCAGTCGTCTTCGGCCAGACCATCTTCAATCGAGCGGATTGGGTAAGCGGCAGATAGCTCGGCGAGGTAAGCGGCCATATCGTTTGGTGAAAGGCTGCGGCCTTCGCCGTCCAACTTGTATTGACCGTCAACAAAGAACTCAGTCGAGGCAACATCCAGCGCAAGGCAAACCTCTTCGCCGGGCTTATAGCCAGCCTTCTCAATGGCTTTCATGACGAAGTCCAGACCGTCCTTCGTGCTGTCCAGATTTGGGGCAAAGCCGCCTTCATCGCCCACGTTGGTGTTGTGTCCCGCGTCCTTGAGCAGGCCACGCAGCGTATGAAAGATCTCCGTGCCCCACCGCAGGCCTTCAGAGAAGGTTTCCGCGCCAGCCGGCATAATCATGAATTCCTGGAAATCGACTTTGTTGTCGCCGTGCGCACCGCCGTTGATGATGTTCATCATCGGTACTGGCAATCGGTGCGCCATACGCCCACCAAGGTACGTGTAGAGCGGTAAACCCAGCGATTCCGCGGATGCTTTAGCCACGGCGAGTGAGACGCCCAGAATAGCGTTTGCACCCAAACGACCCTTGTTGGCGGTACCATCCAGTTCAATCAGGGATCGGTCTATGCCAACCTGATCCATGGCATCCAGCCCGGAGACCGCTTCAAAGATTTCGCCGTTTACAGCATTCACCGCCTGCGAAACGCCCTTGCCCTTCCATGCGTCACCGCCGTCACGCCGCTCTACAGCCTCGTGAACACCAGTTGACGCGCCGCTGGGAACCGCTGCACGGCCCATAGAGCCATCCTCCAGCAGCACGTCGACTTCAACCGTGGGGTTGCCACGGGAGTCGAGGATTTGGCGTGCAAGGATGTCGAGGATCGCTGTGGTGGTCATGATGCTGAAAACTCTTGGCTATTTCTGGTGCACTGGTTTGCAGAAGCTCAACGTACAACGCGTCCGCTTAACCTGCCCATCCAGTTTTGTTTGGAGGGGAATCTTGAGGTTCTGTCTAATCGCCTGTGCGACATATTGGTAGGTCACTCAACGCAAGCGCGGCATGACCTACCTGTGCTTCAGAGCCTCTAAACCAGACGGCTCTGAGTGACCGCAGCGTTGATGAAGGATACGAACAACGGGTGTGGCTCAAAAGGACGGGATTTGAGTTCCGGGTGGAACTGAACGCCCACGAACCACGGATGCTCGGATTCCGGCAGTTCGATAATTTCCGGCAACCGACCATCTGGAGACAGGCCAGAGAACACCACGCCGGCCTTCTCAAGCTCTGCTCGATAGGTCGGGTTCACCTCATAGCGGTGACGGTGGCGCTCACTGATCTTGTCAGCGTTATAAATTTCCGCGACGCGGGTGTTAGGCATCAGGGCACAGTCGTACGCGCCCAGTCGCATGGTTCCACCCAGATCGTCGTCATCGCCCCGGCGCTCAACATCGCCATCACGTTGCCATTCAGTCATCAAACCGACAACGGGCTGGTTGGTTGCCCCGAATTCGGTGGAGCCGGCATTTTCGATTCCGGCCATGTGACGCGCCATTTCCAGCACCGCCATTTGCATGCCAAAGCAGATACCAAAGTAGGGGATCTTGCGTTCGCGTGCGTGACGCACGGCCGCGATTTTGCCGCTGGAACCACGCTCACCAAAGCCGCCAGGGACCAAAATACCGTGAACCCCGCTCAGGTGTGCTTCCGGATCGTCCTGTTCAAAGACTTCCGAATCAATCCAGCGCATTTCGACTTTGGCGTTGTTTGCAATCCCGCCGTGGGTGAGCGCTTCCGCCAGTGATTTATAGGCATCGAGCAGGTTGACGTACTTACCCACCACTCCAATGGTGACTTTGCCTTCTGGCTCGGTCACGCGCTTGACGATGCTTTCCCAACGGCCAAGGTCAGGCGTCGGGGTGCTGAGATTGAAATGGCGTAAAACTTCCCGATCGAGCCCTTCATTGTGATAGCTCAACGGAACCCGGTAAATGCTGTCGACGTCCAAGGCCTGAATGACAGCGCTTTCTTCGAGGTTGCAGAAAAGTGCAATTTTCCGGCGCTCAGAAGCGGGGATTTCGCGATCCGCCCGACACAGCAGGATGTCAGGGTGAATCCCTGCGGACTGAAGCTCTTTGACGGAATGCTGGGTCGGTTTGGTTTTCAACTCTCCAGCTGCGGCGATGTAAGGCACCAATGTCAGGTGCATGAACAGCGCGCGCTCTCGTCCCAGCTTGTATCCAAGCTGACGAATGGCTTCGAGGAAGGGAGAGGC
>JBMTIF010000257.1:0-4302 GCA_049437045.1 Alphaproteobacteria bacterium
CGCCACAAGCGGGCTGCGTGGGGGGGCCATGCCGGGGTAGTTCGGCGGCTGGTTGGATTTGATCCTGCAACGGGTTCTGGAGATCTACGGATCGCTGCCGACCCTGTTCATCATCATTGCCATCATGGGCGTTTTGCAGCCGAATTTCTGGTTGTTGCTGTTCCTGCTCTCGCTCTTTGGGTGGACCGGCTTTGTCGGCACCATCCGAACCGAATTCCTGAAGGCCAGAAACTACCAGTACATCACCGCCGCTAGAGCCTTGGGCGTCAGCAACTTCACTGTCATGTGGCGGCACGTGTTTCCCAACGCCATGGTCGGTACCATCACCTTTCTGCCGTTTGCGCTGGCCGGGTCGATCACAGTTTTGTCGGGGCTGGACTTCATCGGTTTCGGAATGCCCCCCGGCTCGCCATCTCTGGGTGAAATGACCCGCCAGGGACTGGCCAACATCACCAGATGGTGGCTGGTGTTCCCGATCTTCGCCGGTTTGGGCACGATCACCATGCTGATGGTCTTCATTGGCGAAGGGGTTCGCAACGCCATGGACCCGCGCAAGGCAATCAGCATCAAGATCCCCAAGCGTTACCGCGCCCCCGCGCCAAAGGCTGAGACCGAGGAGCAGATGGCATGACCTTGCTCGACGTCAGAAACCTCGATGTGTTCTTCGACACACCCGAAGGCCGCATCGTCGGCGCTCAGGATATTTCATTCCAGATCGAACCCGGTCGAACAACGGCACTGGTGGGTGAATCCGGTTCCGGCAAGACGGTTTCGGCCATGTCGATCCTGCAGCTGCTGCCCTATCCGGTGGCCGCGCACAGCGCGCGCAGCCAAGTGCTGTGGAAGGGATCAAACCTGCTTAGAGCCTCGCAGAAAACCCTGCGCAGCCTGCGTGGTAACGAAATCTCCATGATTTTTCAGGAGCCGCAGATTTCCCTCAACCCGGTGCAAAAGGTCGACCGGCAGGTTGCAGAAATAATCATGACCCACCAGCGCATCGACATGCGCAAAGCGAGTCAGATGGTGCCTGAGTTGCTCGAAGACGTCGGCCTGCGCGACCCCAAGCGGCAGGCACGCTCCTACCCCCATGAACTCAGCGGTGGACAGCGCCAGCGTGTGATGATTGCGATGGCGCTGGCCAACAATCCGGACCTGCTGATCGCCGACGAGCCAACCACCGCGCTGGACGTAACGGTGCAGGCACAAATCCTCGAACTGCTGCGCCAGAAACAGCGTGAGCGGAACATGGCCATGTTGCTGATCACCCACGACCTCGACGTTGTCCGGGCCATGGCGGATGACGTCACAGTCATGGAGCGCGGCAGCGTGGTCGAGGCTGGTCCGCGCAAGGACGTTTTAGTGTCGCCGGCCCATCCCTACACGCGCAAGCTGGTCGACAGTCAGCCCAACGGGGAGCCCAACCCCCTGCCTGCCAATGCCAAAACGGTGGTGGAGACCACAGACCTCAAGGTCCACTTCCCCATTCTCGCCGGTGTGCTCAAGCGGCAGGTTGGCGCGGTCAAGGCCGTGGACGGTGTTACCCTGTCGATCCGCGAAGGCGAGACACTCGGTGTCGTGGGCGAGTCCGGTTCAGGCAAATCCACGCTCGGCATGGCGTTGTTGCGGCTTGTCTCTTCCAACGGGCCAATCGTCTACCTCAACCAGAACATTGATGGTTTCGAACCCAAGCAAATGGTGCCCTTGCGTCGTGAGATGCAGGTCGTTTTCCAAGACCCCTTCAGCAGCTTGTCCCCGCGGATGAGCGTCAGCGAGATCATTGGCGAAGGCCTCAGCATTCATGCGCAAGGCCTCTCGGACGAAGAAACGGAACAGCGCGTCATTGAAGCGCTGGAGGTTGTTGGCCTCGACCCGTCTGCCCGGCACCGCTTCCCGCACGAATTCAGCGGCGGCCAGCGCCAGCGTATCGCTGTGGCCCGTGCGCTGATCCTGCAGCCCAAGCTGCTGATCCTTGATGAGCCGACCTCTGCACTGGATATGACCGTGCAGGCCCAATTGCTCGAACTGCTGCGCCAGTTGCAGGCGGATCTGGGGTTGGCCTACCTTTTCATCTCTCATGATCTGAAGGTTGTGCGATCTATGTCGCATCAGGTGATGGTGATGCAGAACGGCAAGGTGGTGGAAGCCGGCGATGCCCAGACGCTCTTTGATGAACCCAGAGAGCTGTACACGCGCGCATTGTTGAAGGCCGCAACCGAATTGGCAGTAGACGAGGCCGCAGCCGTCCGCCAATAGTTTCCCCGTTGGAGTTAGCCTTGGGGAGTGCGCGGCATGAAGCTGCTGTTGAAAACAGATCGCTACTTGATTGGCCGCTGGAAAGACGCGCTGTACCAGCGCGTCCCAGGGCTGGACATCGTGACTTTCCCTTTTGTCGGCGACCCCAGCGATATTGAGGTTGCCGTGGTGTGGGAGCCACCCAAAGGCCTGCTCGCGTCCATGCCGAAGCTCAAGCTGGTGGTGTCAACGGGTGCCGGGGTTGACCACATCCTGAAAGACCTGACCTTCCCCAAGGACGTGCCGCTGGTGAGGATGGTGGACCCGGGTCTGACTCAAGGCATGGTTGAATACGTGGTCATGGCCGCGCTGCTCTGCTCCCGCAAAATGCACCGTACTTTTGCCGCTCATGCCCGCAAGTTATGGGAGCCGGAGACCGTGCCTCTGGCGCCTGAACTGACCGTGGGAATCATGGGTATGGGGGTGCTGGGACGGGCGTGCGCCGGGGCACTGCGCGGAATGGGCTATAACGTCATCGGCTGGTCACGCACGCCAAAGGACTTTGATGAAATCCAGAGCTTTGACGGGCTGGATGGGTTGGAAAAATTCCTGACCCGAACGCAAATCCTCGTCTGCCTGCTGCCACTCACACCGGAAACCGAAGGTATTCTGGGGCGCGGCACCTTTAACCGAATGCCCAAGGGTTCTGCCGTAATCAATGTCGGCCGCGGCGGTCATCTGATCGAACAAGACCTGATTGCCGCTTTGGACAAGGGCAAGGTGGAAGTTGCCGTCCTTGACGTGTTCAACGAAGAACCTCTCCCCGTCGACAATCCGCTGTGGGAGCATCCGCGGGTGTTCGTGACGCCGCACATCGCCTCCGTCACCACGCCGGAGTCAGCGATAGTAAGCGTTGCAGAAGCGATCAACGAAATGCGGAAAGGCTGGCCCTATACCAATCTGGTAGACCCGGATCTGGGGTACTAGCGGGCTTTCTTCGCCGGTTTCCAGCCCTTGAGGAAAGAAGCAACAGCCCGAACTGCATGAGCCTCACCACCGGCCGGGCGACCCGGTCTGGACGACGGATTCCAGCAGAAAATATCCAAGTGCGCCCAGGCTGTGTCCTTGGGCACAAACCGTTCAAGGAACAGCCCAGCCGTGATCGAGCCGGCAAAGGGAAAGCCCTCGGTAATGTTGCACATATCAGCGATAGAACTGCGCAGATGCTGGCCGTAAGGCATGTGCATAGGCATGGCCCACAGCGGGTCACCAACGCTGTGACCTTGTGCTGCCATCGCCTGTGACAGCTCAGCGTCGCGCGCCATCACCGGGGGCAGGTCGGGCCCCAACGCCACCCGCGCCGCGCCGGTAAGGGTGGCAAAGTCGATAATGAGATCCGGTTCCTGCTCACCGGCATAGGTGAGACAGTCCGCGAGGACGAGGCGGCCCTCGGCATCGGTATCGCCGACCTCAACGGTCAAACCCTTGCGCGTTTCCAACACATCGCCAGGCCGAAAAGCACCGGCTGAAACGGCATTTTCCACCGCCCCGATAACCACCAACAGGTTCAGGTTGACGTCCAGCTCCAGCAAAGTGCGAGCAACACCCAGCGCGACGGCTGCCCCGCCCATATCCTTTTTCATATGGCGCATTGACGTGCGCGGCTTGATGTCCAGACCGCCGGTGTCAAAGACGACACCTTTACCGACAAGCGCCACGGTCGGTGCGGACTTCGAGGCGTTGAAGCGCAACGCCATGACCCGTGGAGCGCGGGCAGGCAAAGCGCCCTTTCCTACGGCATGGGCAGCGGGGAAACCCTCACTGATCAAATCGTCGCCGATCACTTCCTGCATGCGACCCTTGAAGTCGCTGACCAGTCCGCGCGCGGCTTGGGACAAGTCCGCCGGACCAAGGTTTTCTGCCGGTGTATTGACCAGACGTCGCGCAAGGATGACGCCCTCAACCCATGCCTGCACTTCCTCTCGGTCTGCAGCGGTGGGCCATACCAGTTGTCTGGGATTGCGGTCCTTGGTTTTGGATTTGAAGCGCTGATCGGGCAACTGAGCGATG
>JBMTIF010000258.1:0-4300 GCA_049437045.1 Alphaproteobacteria bacterium
GTTCTCAGCGAGCCCCAGATCACCGGCGAGGCCAAAATCGTAAACCTTGTCAACAATGTCTGTTGCCAACAATTTCGCGCGCGCAGGATGAAGCCCAGTGGCCTGAAAATACTCGTCCACATCGGCTTCGAGCAGCGCAAGATCGCCGTGCAGACCCGCACGGGTCAGCGGTGGGGTCAGATGATCGACCACAACCGCCGCCGTGCGCCGCTTGGCCTGCGAGCCTTCACCGGGATCGTTGACAATAAAGGGGTAGAGCTGCGGCATCGCGCCCAAAATTGCATCTGGATAACACTGGCGAGACAAGGCCAGAGCCTTCCCCGGAAGCCATTCGAGATTGCCATGCTTGCCCACGTGCACAACCGCATCCGCCCGCGCTCGAACTGCCGCGTAAAAGGCGAGATAACCGTGGGGCGGGACCAGATCGGGGTCGTGGTAGGTGCCTTCAATGTCGAGGTGATACCCCCTTTGCGGTTGGATACCGATCAGGATGTTGCCGAACTTGTGCAGCGCCAGATGAAAGCCGTTTCCGTCCCAAAATGGGTCTTCCGATGGCGCACCCCAACGCGCCGAAATCTGCGCCTGAACCCGGCTGTCCAGAGCGCCAAAAAAAGCGCTGTAGTCTGCGGCGGGTAGATGCAGCGTGGTTGGACTTTGACGGCTTGGATCGAGGTTGGTCGGACCGGTCAGCAGCAGATCCATGAGCGCTTTAGGGTCTTCGGTTGGGGCCGAGCCGACCTGATAACCCGCGCTCGATAGGGCCTTGAGCAGCGTGGTCGTGCTTGCTGGAGCGTCCAGACCGACACCATTGGCAATCCGGCTGTCCTTGTTGGGGTAGTTGGCGAGCACAAGGGCAACCCGCCGTTCACTGGTTTCCACCAACCGCAACCGCGCCCAAGCAGCGGCAAGCTTTGCCACCCATGACACCCGGTCGCTCACCGGCTGGTGGCGGACAATGGCGCATTCACTGGCGGGGGAAGGGTCGCCGGCTGATTTGAAGGAAATGGCGCGGCTGAGGATCCGTCCGTCGACTTCGGGCAGGACAACATTCATGGCCAGATCGCGAGGACCAAGACCCTGAGTGCCGTCTTCCCACGCATCGAATGCCCCCCCGGAAAGCACCGCCTGAATGACAGGTGCATCGACACCAAAGGGGCTTTCGTCAGAGCTTTGGCCGGGTTTGGAGGCAGAAAAGGCGGTGAAGTTGATGATGGTCGCAGGCGGAAAAGCGGTAAACGTCTTTGCCAGAAACGCCCGAGACTCTGCGTCCTTAAGGCTTTTGAGGAAGATCGGAAGGGCACGCAAACCCTCATCCCTCAGCGCCGCAGTCAGCGCGTGAACCGGGGCGAGATCGCCAGCCTGGACCAAAGCGCGATAGAACACCACTGGGACCACCGCCCCGCCACTGGCTTCGGGGTCAGAGAGAAGACCGTTTTCGGGGAGCGGCTCGGGACTGGAAAAGACCGCGTTTTCACCCTTGGCCAACCGCGCCAGACCATCCACCGCCGCGCGAGCATTTACAGCACCGCCGTGGATCAGCAGCGCCCAAAGTGCTTCATAGCTTTCCCCATCCAGCGTCGACCAAGCGCGCAATTCGGCGTCGGGCTTGTCGTCACCGGGCAGAAAAGCGAGGGCAGCGCCCGTATCCTGACACGCCGAAACCAGCTGCTCTACCCCATAGGACCAGTAGGCTTTACCGCCCAACAGCCGCACAACAACAACTTTGGCCGAGCGAATGATGCGTTCGACATAGAGGTCCACGCTCATAGGGTGGGCAAGCTGCATGATATTGGCCGCGCGCAGGCTTGGCGCCTGTGCATCATCCAGCAGCGCAGCTTCCTGCGCAGCCGTAATGAGCGCGAGGTCCGTGTCTGCGGCTGACAAGAACACCAGATCGCCGGGCGTCTGGGCCAGATCAACGGCTTCGTCGCTGTCCGTCAGCGCGCCGGGTTGGGCGGCGAGCAGGTGCATGGGGGCTTAGGCCGAAATGCTGGAAACAGCCGCTTCGATGCCGTCCCAGTCCAGATCGTGCTCACCGATGCAAACCACCGAGGTCCGACGGGTTTCCGCGTCGGTCCATTCGCGGTCAAAGTAGCCTTGAAAACGCGTTCCGACGCCTTGCATGGCATAGCGACGTGGCTTGCCTTCGACGGCGACAAAACCCTTGGCGCGGAGCAAACCGAACTGACCGGAAATGGTTTCAACCGCTTTCTGGAATGCAGCCTCTGAGGTCATTTCGCCCAGATGGATGACCCGGCTGTCAAAATCGTCGTGGTCGTGCTCGTGCCCGTCATCGTGGTGGGAGGGCCGGGAATCGAGATCGTCTTCGGCCGCTGCGCCCAGACCCAGTGCAACCGAAGGCGGAACAGCGCCAAAGCTGGACTTGATCAAACCCGCGCCGCTGCGTGCGTCTTCCTTGACCCGGGTTTCGATCTCAGCCCAATCTGACTCTTCGATCAGGTCGGTTTTGTTGACGATCACCAGATCAGCGCAGCCCAGTTGCTCTTCAAACAGCTCCTCAAGCGGAGTTTCGTGGTCCAGCGCTTCATCGGCTTCACGCGCGGCCTGAACCGCCACGGGATCGGGCGCGAACAGACCATCGGCAACCGCCCGGCCATCCACGACCGTAACAACACCATCGACGGTCACCCGGGGGCGCAAAGTTGGCCAATCCACTGCCTTGACCAAGGGCTTGGGCAGGGCCAGACCGCTGGTTTCGATAACAATGTGTTCCGGCGGGTTCGGGCGGTCGAGTAGGGCTTCCATAGTGGGAATGAAATCGTCCGCGACGGTGCAGCAAAGACAGCCGTTGGCCAGCTCCATAATGTCCTCGTCCGCGCAACTTTCGATGCCGCACCCGCGCAGGATTTCACCATCGACACCCACGTCACCAAACTCGTTGACGATAAGCGCAAGACGGCGACCATCGGCGTTTTCCAGCCAATGCCGGATCAGGCTGGTTTTTCCAGCGCCAAGAAAGCCCGTAACGACGGTAACAGGAACCTTTTGAGCCACGGTGTTTAACCCTTACGTCTAAGCGGCAGACCTGCCTACTTGAGTTTGAGCGGCAATCCTGCCGCGATAAAATCCACTTGGTGCGCCTGACGGGCGACGCGCTGGTTGAGCGTACCGGCCCAATCGCGGAACTGGTTGCCCAGCTTGGTCTCAGGCGCCACGCTCAAGCCCACTTCGTTGGCGACAAAAACAACCGTCCCCGGCACGCTCGGCAGAAGCTCTTCTAGAGCCTCAAAGCACGCTTCGATATCCATGTTATCAAGCAGCAGGTTTGTCAGCCAGAGCGTTAGGCAGTCAACCAGCACAACCCGGTCCGATTGAGCAACGGATTTCAGCGTTTCGGCCAACTCAACGGGTTCTTCGTGCAAAATCCAGTTATCGTCCACACGGGCTTTGCGATGCTGCTCAATCCGGGCAGCGTGGGCATCATCGTAGATGCGGCTGGTTGCCAGATAGTGCCGCTCCAACCCGGTTTCCCGCGCCATCCGTTCGGCAAAGGCTGATTTCCCCGACCGTGCACCCCCCAGAACCAGCCTGAGATCCGCCATGATCAGCGGTCGTCAAGCGCGCGAAGGACGCTCAGCTTCTCGTCTGCTGTACTGATCATCAAGTCGCGAATTTCGTCCAGTGTGCGCTTGCACCCGGTGCAGCTGGCCGAGGCTTTGTCGATCTGGCAGACCGAGATGCACGGGCTGGGCACGGATGTATCAATCATCCGGCGCGCGCCAGCGCCCCGGCGGCCATTGGTGCGCCGAGCGCGTTGATTGAACTGGGTATCATCGACGGTCATAGCTCGAAGAATTACGGCGCTTCGCCCAAGGGCAGCGACCTGTAGGAGACTCAAAATATCCCGTTTCCGCCCTGCCCGTTTTTGGGTGGATAATCGGCGCTGTTTCAGTGGTTCGCGAACAGGGCGTCGCGCACGTCTTCCCAGCGGTCAAACCCACCCTTTGGGCGGCCAGGAGGATCGATCAGAAAAACGGGCAAACCCAACTGCCGGGCGGCATCCAGCTTGGCAGGGCGCTCACCGCCGCTGTTCTTGGTTACCATCGCCTGAATGCCCAAGGTCTTCAGCCGCTCGATTTCTGCGTCGAGCTCTGGATGGGGACGCGCATCAATCCACCTGATCGGGCTGTTGTCGTCACCCCGTGAGACATCAAAGCGGCGGGCATAGACGGTTGCCGCCTCTACCAGCGGTGCAAAGGCCTGCATCGATTGCGGCCCAACAGCACAAAACAGGGTGCCAAGGCCCGCTTGCAGAACGGCACCGATGAGATCATCGACG
>JBMTIF010000259.1:0-4300 GCA_049437045.1 Alphaproteobacteria bacterium
ATTTCAACTTCTCTACCGCGGGACGTACAAGCCGAGATGCTCAAAACGATCCCCGGTCTGGAGCGCGCCACGATCTTACGACCGGGCTATGCGGTCGAGTACGACTATGTCGATGCCCGCGAGCTCGAGGACACGCTGCAAACCAAGCGCGTGCCTGGGCTGTTCCTTGCCGGCCAAATCAACGGCACCACTGGGTACGAAGAGGCAGGCGCTCAGGGACTGGTCGCCGGGGCCAATGCTGCGCTGCTCACTGGCGGCGGCGAAAGGCGTCTACGGGTCGGGCGGCACGAAGGCTACATCGGCGTGATGATTGACGATTTGGTCACCCGGGGAACAACGGAGCCTTACCGCATGTTTACCAGTCGAGCAGAGTTTCGGCTGCGATTGCGCGCTGATAATGCTGACCAGCGCCTGACACCATTGGGCGAGTCTCTTGGGCTGGTACGAACAAGACGAAGCAAGGCGTTTCACGTGAAACAGCAGCTGATCGACGCTGCTTTCAACCAATTTCAGGAGCTCGCACTCAGCCCCAATGAGTGGGAGCGCGCCGGTTTTCCCATTAAACTCGATGGACGCCGCCGCACGGCCCTGGACATTTTGAGCATGAAGACTGTTGATCTGCATCAGCTGCAGCAGGCGTTTCCCGTCCTTGGAAATTTGCGGGCTGACGTGGCCGAACAAGTGGAGATCGCAGCCGTGTATTCAGGCTACCTGGACCGGCAAGAACAAGAGGTTGCAGCGCTCCAAGCCGAGCACGATGCCCGCTTACCAGTAGACCTAGATTACAGCGCCATAGGCTCACTCAGCAATGAAATCCGCGAAAAGCTTGAGCGCGCACGCCCCGAAACACTGGGTCGCGCTTCCCGAATTCAAGGCATGACCCCAGCCGCTTTGGGTGCCTTGCTGCAGTACGTCAAGCGTCGGGGTGAAGACAGGCGCCGGGTTGATGCGGACAAGTCAGCCGCCTGATGCCCAAGCACAGAAGCACAGGTCCGCTGGCGCCGCCGCCGCCGTCTTCCCTATTCCTGGAAACCTGCGCGCGCCTCCAACTTTCCAGCGCGCAGAGAGCCCAGCTCGAAACCTATGTCGAGGTCTTGGGCAAGTGGCAGCCCAAGCTCAACCTGATTGGCCCCAAAACCTGGGATGATGTCTGGGACCGTCATGTTGTCGACAGCCTGCAGTGCCTCGATCATTTCAATGCCGCCGAGCCCATGGAGTCTCAATCCGACCCCAACGCTGACCACCCCATCAGAACCGCGTTTAACCGAGGGATAGCCGACATTGGTACCGGAGCGGGATTTCCGGGGATCGTGGTGGCCATCGCCACGGGATTCCCTGTCGCCTTGGTCGAGTCCGATCACCGCAAGGCTGCGTTCCAGCTGGCGGTAAAGACAGCCACCGGCGCACCGTTATCGATTGTCACCAAACGTGTCGAGGCCCTGCCCGCCAAGCCGTTGGATTGCCTGTTTGCCAGAGCTTTTGCGCCGCTGCCCCGCTTGCTGGAGTGGTGCGCGCCGATCATCGATGAACAAACCGTCCTGATTCTGCACAAAGGCCGAACAGCCACCGAGGAAATCAGCGCGGCTCAAGAGACTCACCGCTTTGATGTTGAAAGTTTTCCCTCAATTATCGACAGCGACTCGGTGATTCTGCGCTTGCGCAATGTCTGTCCTGCGCGCTAGGTCGTAGGCTCGTATTTCGCTTTAGGTTCGGCCCCGGCGATTGAGGTGGCAGAGGCTGTCAGGTTGCCTTCAGGCCAATCATGGCGGGGAAGTACGGCTCTCCGTCGCGGAAATCGACAACCCGAAACAAGATCGCCCCGCAACGCGACTGCAACAGGAAAAATGCCCGTGTCTCAACCGGTTATCCTTGCCATTGCCAATCAAAAAGGCGGCGTGGGCAAAACCACCACCGCCGTGAATCTTGGTGCTGCGCTGGCGCGCAAGGGCAAGAAGACGCTCATTGTCGATGCGGACCCCCAGGGCAACGCATCGACGGGCCTGGGCATTGCAGCAGATGAGCGGGAGGCGAATCTCTACGCTGTTCTGGCTGGAAAGGCAGACGCACAAGCTGCCATCAAACCGACCTCCCAGGAAAATCTTCATATCTTGCCAGCCAACCAAGATCTGGCTGCCATGGAAGTGGAGTTGGTTGAAGCAGAAGCGCGGCATTTTTCCTTTCGGCACCGACTGAAAGAGGCCGCTGACAAGTACGACGTGGTGCTGATCGACTGCCCCCCTGCCCTTGGCTTGTTGACCCTCAATGGGCTGGCGTGGGCAGACAAAGTTCTGGTGCCTTTACAGGCTGAGTTTTTTGCGCTGGAAGGGTTGGCGTTTTTGCTGAGGACGCTGGACCGGGTGAAGCGTGGGTCAAACGCCTCCCTGCAACTGCTCGGCGTTGTGCTGACCATGTACGACGGCCGCAATCGGCTGGCACAGCAGGTGGAGAACGACGTGCGCACCCATTTGCGGGGACGGGTTTTTGAAACCAAAATACCGCGCAACGTCCGCCTGTCCGAAGCACCCTCTCACGCCCAGCCCATTTTCGACTATGATGAACGCTCCACCGGTGCACAGGCTTACGCGGCTTTGTCGGACGAAATCGTAAACACGCTAGGCCTCTAAGGGTCGAGAAACCCTGCGGCTACTTAAACAAGAGGTATCGAACAGTGGCACAGAAAGGATTGGGACGCGGCCTTAGCGCTCTGTTTGAGGATGGAGAAGACACCCAGGGCGGCGGTAGCCAGCTGGTACCGGTCTCCGACCTGTCACCAAGCCCATTTCAGCCCCGTCAGATCTTCGACCCCGAACGCCTCGAAGAACTTGCGACATCAATCAAGTCTCAGGGCGTGATTCAGCCCCTGCTGGTTCGTGAAGCCAGTGAAGGTGTCAAAACCCGCTATGAAATTGTTGCGGGCGAGCGACGTTGGCGTGCCGCACAGCGCGCGCGCCTGCATGAAGTGCCCGTCATCATCCGTCCTCTCAGCAATCTGGACGCCGCAGAGGTAGCGCTGCTGGAAAACATCCAGCGCGAAGACCTCAGCATCTTCGAAGAAGCCGAGGGGTATCGGCGGCTCATCATGCAGTTCAATTACACGCAGTCAGAGGTGGCGGACCGGGTTGGGAAAAGCCGAGCCCATGTCGCCAACGCCTTGCGCTTGCTGGTCATGCCCGAGGCTTTGCGCCGCATGGTTGAAGACGGAAAACTCAGTGCCGGACACGCGCGCGCTTTGCTGTCAGTCGACAACCCCATGCCACTCGCCAAGCAAGCCGCGGCTGAGCGATGGTCTGTGCGAGAGTTGGAACAAGCCGTGCGCAAGCTGTCCAATCCCGCATCCGATGGCCTGTCGTCAGGGTCTGGCGCTGGGTCGGACAAGGATCCGGATCTGCGAGAAGCTGAAGAGCAGGCAACCGCAGACCTGGGCTTGTCGGTCCAGATTCAGGGATCCGGCACCAAAGGACAGGTGCGGGTTGCCTATGCATCTCTGGAGCAGTTGGAGCTCATCTTGGCCCGGCTATCGGCCAAGGGCTAAAGTTCAGAGTCGGGCGAAAGCCTCAGACCCGGCCAGAGAAAAACCCCTGCACGTGACTTGCCCCCCGAGCCTCGGCAAATTGGCGCTGCTGGGCGGTTTCTATGCCTTCGGCCACGCACAGTTTGCCCTGACGACGGGCGAATGCTGTGACCAGAGACAGAACGCCAAAGGCATCGTCGTCAACACAGCAACGACGCAGCAGAGATCGATCAATTTTCAGAGCGGAAATACCGGGGATGAAAGCCTCATTAAAGCTCGTAAGCCCGGCCCCAAAATCATCCAGCCACAGCGCCAACCCGCGATCTGATAAGGGCCTCAACGCCTGCTCCAGCGGCATTTGGACAGCCCGTGCTGGCCACTCGGTAATCTCAAACACAGCCCGGTCAAAGACGGATCCATGGGCCGAAATCAGCGCATCAAGCAGCGCCAGCCAAGAGGGTTCCAGCAGCGTCGTCCGGCAAACATTGATGCTAAGCTTCAGCCTTGGATCAGCCGCCAGCCGCGCAGCAGCTCTGGAAAGCATGAGGCAATCCAGTTCCGCCAGCGCTTCACTGGACTCATGCCCCGTGAGAACCTGCGCAGCAGGCAACCGCGTGCCACTTTGGTCGATAAAACGAGCCAGCGTTTCATAGCGCTCTGGATCATCCGCTGCGCGGGCGAAAATACCCTGATCCGCATGGCTCAACCGGTCACGGGTCAGAAAGTCCTGTAAGGCCAGAACGTCCCCGTATTCCAGTCGACCCAGATCAAGCCATTCAGACCCCAAAG
>JBMTIF010000260.1:0-4278 GCA_049437045.1 Alphaproteobacteria bacterium
GGGCCGTAGACGCCCAGGTTAAGGCCAGCGCGGATACGCCAGCGAGCAACAATTTCGTTTTCATGGTTTGCTCCAAAAAAGCTCTTATCTGCGCCGCAGGGCGAGAGAAAACCTTTCACCCATCGAAAGCTTTGGAGTGTTGCGGGCATCCGTTCAGGCGGCGCTGGCTTGGAATAATGGCATTGCACTCAAAAGTTCGGCATCGAGCTTTCAAGCAAATGAAAATCCATTTCTCTAAAAAGGGGAAATAAATAAGATATACACAATTAAAAGAGCATACCCCTTTATTTTGAGCACGAATTGAAGGGGGAAGCGGGACGAAATGGGAAATACGATCCATAGGTTGTCTTCATGGGGGTGCGGCTGAATTTTCGATCAACAAGCGAGACCTAAGCCGGGATGGTTTAAGTATATGAAAAATAGAGAGAAAAGAGCTTTTCTGCCTGGGGTTTCGTGTGGTGAACAAGCCGGTTTTGAGGGGTTAATCGTCTTTGATGGACGCTGGCTTCTGAGTTGAAACTGAGGGTTTGGCAGCTAGGAATGGGAGCGGGGTGCAAAGGACGAAAATTCGAAGCACAAACCTGCCATACGGCCCAAAAAATCAAGAAAACCATCGGAAGGGCGCATAACAATTATTAATACTCTTTTTGCAATATGTGTAAAAACCTTAAATGGATTTTTAATATGCAAATACATTATTTAATGACCATGATCGGTCCGTGCGTCCCGGTTAAGGAGCCAGCTTGCAAGAGGTCAAGGCATGGAATGGCGCATTGGGGTGGTCTTGGATCGCTAAGGTCAGGCTGTCTATCGCCTGATCAGGTTGTGCCACCAGTCGTTCGTAGAGGTCTTGGAGTTCAGCGTGCAGGGCCATCCCCGATAGGCTGCTGGTTAGCCGAGCAGACAATGTCATGTGGAAGCGGAACTCTTCAAACACGAAAGGATAGCCGAATTGGTCAAGGTAAGCGCACTGCCGCTCACTTAGCCTGTCTGGTTGGCGTCTGGCCCTCTCCTCTTCATTTAAAGGAGCACGAAAAGCCTCGAAGTAGGTAACGATGTCGCGTTCCAGCACTTGCAGCGATTCAGGCTGATAGGCGGGCATGATGGCAAGGAAGCCGTGCAGGTTTTGAACTGAAGTTTGCGGGAGCATTGCTGCTTCGGCGCTGGCGCAAAAGGCTTGAAAAGCAGCAATCAGCGCGTTCTCAGTCTGTCCCTGGGCCAGTCTGAACGGTGCCTTGAGCGTCGCATGAAACCCGTATCCTCGCGCCTTTTCGGTAAGGGCGGCGAATTCTTGGCGCGAAAGGGCATTGAGGTCGAATTGGTCTACGGGCGCAGCCGCCCGGTGCACGTCCACACCCAGGACGCGGGCACCAAAGCGCGCCAGAGCGGTGTTTTCCGGACAAAAGTAAATGGCATAGCGATAGGCCATAGCCTCAATCCACGCCGTATTTGTCGCGCATATAAGTCAGCGACTGACCAATCAGGTCTTCGAGCACGCTGCGATCCACGTTGGAGAGGCGTGTGATGTAGAGGCAGGATTTGCCGATTTTATATTTGCCCAATCTGGACATGAGATCAGCATAAGCGGTGAAGCCGCCCATGATGTACGCGGTCAAAGCCGTTTTCCGCGGGGAAAAACCAGTCAGGAACATGTCGCCCTCCCGACCGCTATCATATTTATAGTGATACTGGCCGAAGCCGACGATGCTGCCCCACAGTACCGGCTGGTGACCCGAAAGCCGGGTCATGATTTCCAGCATCTCGAAGCTATCTTCGCGCCGCCCTGCATGTTCAACGCTGTTGAGGAAGTCTTCCACACGGTCGTCTGTGGGGCGTGTTTTGTTGTTGGCTTGAGCCATGACGTTACTGTGCCAGTCCTTGGGCCTCGGCCCACGCTGCGTGGCGCGGTGCTGCTGGTACGTCGCGAGGCTCCATGATCAGGCGAGGGTTGCTGGTCAACTTGCCCAGAGCTTCGAAGATTGGAAACCAAGCCAAATCACCTTCGCCGATGCCCCAATGCCGGTCTCCAGCACCGTCCGTGTCTTGCAGGTGTACGTGCTCCAGCATGTTTCCAGCAGCCGCAATGTAATCAACCACGTGTGGCCCGCCAAAGCGTCCGTGCATGTAATGGGCATGCCCGGTGTCGATCGACGTTCTCACGCGGTCAGAACCAAGGGTTTCAATCAACTGAACACGCCATTTCGGATCCAGATCCTGAATATTTTCCAGAACGATGGTGATGCCCATGTCCTCGGCCATTTTGATGGCATCACCCATTGAGTCCTGAATCAGGCCGATTTTGCCGGCTTCGTAGCCGGTGTAGAGCATGTTGTCGTGGTCCCACAGGGTCAGTGGAGAGTGCAGAACCATCTGATCCGCGCCCATGCGGTTGGCCATCTTCAAAGCCTGTTCCAACCGCATACGCACAACTTTGCGGATCGCGGGGTCCACGCTGTCGAGGTCAAAGCCATAGAAAGGCCCATGCAGGCCCAGACGCCCCTTGTACGAAGAACCAAGCAACTCCTTCACCCGGTCGGCAACCTTGTCGGCGGTCTTATCCAGCACGAAGGCGTGGTAACCGTCCTGGATTTCGAGATCGCGGTCTTTTTCGAGCACCCACGGAATGAGTTTCTCAAGATTGTGCAACTCCATGGCACAGCCAAGAACTGGGAGATCAGACATTGAAACACCTTCCACACACAGGCCTAATTTTAGCTTTTAATAGAGATGACAAAGCCGTTTCAGGCAAACCAATTTATCGCCGCAGCGCGGCCAAGCCGAAACCCATCCAACTTTCCGATTCGTTTTGGCCTTAAACCTGATTCTCAAGTTGCTCAGGCCCCGCGCATAACAATGTCCTCTATTTTCCATTCGCAAAGCGTTTCGAAAACGACTGAAGCATTGATGCAACAGGGTTTTTTCCCATTCATGAATCAGCTCGCATAATAGCAAAAGCTCAAGGAAACGCGTGCGGACTGAGTGAATCATAGTGGTGAACTTGTCTGCTGCTGGCTGACAGGTGGGCTATTTTCTTGGAGTTATTTAATGAAGTTTATTACCGCTACCTTGGGCGCGCTTGTTTTTGCTGCAGCGTCCTTCGTCGGTACCGCGCAGGCACAGGGTTACTACTCTTCACCTGCTTACATGCAGGGCGGTGCTATCTCTTTGGGCTATACCGGCAACATCGGTTACAGCCCAAACTACTACTACGGTCAGCCGCAGTACGTGGTGCGTCGCACCATGAAGCCAATTTGGGCTCTGGGCGCGCCTGTTTCGCTGGGTAATCCGGCTGGAAACACCGAAGTGACGTTCTACAGCGCTCTTTCGGTTTCCACTGAGCATTCCATTCCGCTCGCTGGCACGTTCGAGTTCGGACCATCTCTGGGTTTAGGTGCTCGCGTTGCGTGGACTGACCCGTACTCCAACCTGCGTGTTTCCGGTAGCATGACCGCTACGCAGTGGGAGATTGAGGATGTATGGGACGGTATCGATGATGCGCCATACCTCAGCGGTAGCCACCGTGGCAGCCTTGCTGACTACACACAGATTTCAACGGACCTCGGCCTTGGTATCCAAGAAGGCAATACCTGGTTGAGTGCTGTTGTGGGTATCAATACGGATGAAGATTATTCCTACGCCCTGCCGTATGCCGGTATGGAATTCGGTGCACAAACCGAGATTGCCCCGGGCGTTGCGCTGGATTTCTCCCTGAAGGGCATCCGTGAGTTCTCCGAGCCAAGCGTTCGCGGGTTCCACACCTCTGGTCGCTGGATCGCAACGGGTACTTTGGGCCTGCGTATCAAGTTCTAGGGGCTTTACCAGCACCCTGGACCAAGCCCACCGAAAAGAAGGCCTCGCTGGATATGATCCGGCGAGGCCCTTTTTCGTGCTAGCTGAAGTGGATGCGGAAGCGTTCCCGCACCGCAGCGTCAACTTCGGGCGGAATATGGCTCGGCTTGGGGCCTTGCAGGATCGTGCGCAGCGTTTTCTGAGCGGTTTCCAGCAAAACCGGCTTACCGACTTCGGCCCATTCCTTGGGCGACGTTCGATCACCGATGGTGGGATAGATGTACTCGGACTGCATCAGGTTCAGCGTCTGATCCGACCCCAGATAGTGCCCCGGACCTTCCAGACAGGTCTTCTTCATCACATCCAGTGACAGTTTCTCCGGCGTCACTTCCAGCCCGCGCACACAGCGCATGGCCTGCCCCAGCATGTCGTTGTCGATGATGAGCGATTCCAAACAGAAACCGAGCAGTGAAGCGTGCATGCCTGCGG
>JBMTIF010000261.1:0-4277 GCA_049437045.1 Alphaproteobacteria bacterium
CGATAAAGGTCAGGGCGTAATAGAGCCAGTAGCGCCCCCGCAACACGATACCGGTGCGCTGCACCGCCCCGCGCGGCAGGGTCTTGAACCCGCCAAAGCCGATGACGGCTGAAACCATGCAGACCACGCCACCGATCAGGAAAACCGTCAGGTAGCTGAGATCAAAGATCTTGAAAGCAACCCAGGAGCCGCCGATGGCGACAATGGCCGCGATAGAGGTGGTGGTCACAACCCACCCCAGCAGCATGGGCGCCCGGTCCTTGGGGAACCACTGCAATTGCAGGCTCTGGGCGTAGGTTTCGTAGTAGTGGAACCCCACGGACATGATCGACATGGTGATGGCGATGCCCCAAAAGGTGGGGAAGAACCCTGTCAGGGCGGTCCCCAGACCCAACATGGCAAGGAAGAAGACAGCAAGCTTCTGCTCCCGGATCACGGCCACAAAGAAAACGGCGGTAAAGGCGAGAAAGCCGGGGATTTCACGGATTGAGTGCAGCGCCCCCATCTGAAAGCCATCAAAGCTGGCAATTTCGATGGCAAAATTGGTGATGAGCGACGCCCAGACCGTGTATCCCACGGCCCCACCGGCCGCCATGATCATGATCAGAGCAATGGCTTGGCTCAGGGTTGGTCCGGTGAATTCGAGCGTGTCGCGGGGTTGAGTGGTCACAGACAGGTTCCTTGGTTCCTTCCCAATCTGCACCGTGCCGGAGGGAAGTCAAAACACCTCAGCGACATGCCTGTCTTGACCCGCGCAGAAAATGGCGATGTGGCTGCGTGGGTTGCGCGATTGACGGGTGAGGCGAAGCCGAGCCCGTCAAGCGCCACCAAATGGCGTGAAGATCGTCTGGAGTCCCCCAAAAACGAAAGGCCACGGAGGGTTCCGTGGCCTTTGGTAAAGCGCCGGTCCGCGCAGCGGGCCGACATGGAGCTCAAAGCGCGCTTTAGTCGTCAGCTTTTTCTTCGCCGGTTTCCTGATCCACTTCCTTCATGGACAGCTTGACCTTGCCGCGATCGTCAAAACCGATGCACTTGACGTACACTTCGTCGCCTTCGTTGATCACGTCGGTGGTCTTGTTCACACGGCCTTCGGTCAGGTTGGAGATGTGCACCAGACCATCCCGGGAACCCAGGAAGTTTACGAAAGCACCAAAGTCGACACACTTGACGACCTTGCCGCGGTAGATCGTGCCCACTTCCGGATCGGCAGCGATGCCCTTGATCCAGTCGATGGCAGCCGCGATGGACTCCTGATTGGTCGCAGAAACCTTGATCGTGCCGTCTTCTTCGATGTCGACAGCAGCGCCGGTTTCCTGGGTGATTTCCCGGATAACCTTGCCGCCGGTACCGATGACTTCGCGGATCTTGTCCTTGTTGATCTTGATGGTTTCCATCTGTGGCGCATGCGGGGAGAGTTCTTCCCGCGCGGTATCCAGCGCCTTGGCCATCTCACCAAGGATGTGCATGCGCCCACCTTTGGCTTGATCCAGAGCAATTTCCATGATTTCCGGGGTGATCGAGGTAATCTTGATGTCCATCTGCAGGGACGTAATGCCCTCAGCCGTGCCCGCTACCTTGAAGTCCATATCGCCGAGGTGATCTTCGTCACCCAGGATGTCGGAAAGAACAGCAAACCGCTCCCCTTCCTTGATCAGACCCATAGCGATGCCCGCACAAGGCCGCTTCAGCGGCACACCGGCGTCCATCATGGAAAGCGATGCCCCACAAACCGTCGCCATCGAAGACGAACCGTTGGATTCGGTCACTTCCGAAAGCACGCGGATGGTGTAAGGGAAGTCATCCTTTGCCGGTAGCAGCGGACGCATGGCGCGCCATGCGAGCTTGCCGTGACCGATTTCACGGCGACCCGCACCACCCATGCGGCCCGTCTCGCCCACAGAGTAAGGCGGGAAGTTGTAGTGCAGCATGAAGTGCGAACGGTAGTCGCCTTCGATGTTGTCGATGATTTGCTCATCCTGTGCCGTACCCAGCGTGGTCGTAACCAGCGCCTGCGTCTCACCGCGGGTGAACAGCGTGGAGCCGTGGGTGCGTGGCAGAATGGTGGTTTCAGCCAGGATCGGTCGAACCGTCTTGGTATCGCGACCATCGATCCGCAGACCGGTGTCGAGGATACCCCCGCGCACGATGTCTTTTTCCAGTTCCTTCAACGCACCAGCGATCATGCCGCCATCGAATTGCTCTTCGAGCGCTTCTTTGGTCGCGGCCTTGACCGCATTAACCGCTTCAACGCGCTCCTGCTTGACCGTCTTGCTGTAAGCATCGCGCAGACCGTCGGTGGCCTGTGCCGCCACGGCTGCGGAACAGTCCGACAGCTCAGGGGCTGGTTCCGGCATGTCAATCGGGTCTTTGGCACAGTCTTCAGCAAAGTCGATGATCATGTCGATCACGTCCTTGTAGCTGTCGTGACCAAACTTCACCGCACCCAGCATCACGTCTTCGGACAGCTCTTGGGCTTCGGATTCCACCATCATTACGCCTTCAGACGTGCCGGCAACCATCAGATCGAGGTCTGTTTCAGCCATCTGCGAAATGGTTGGGTTGAGAATGTATTCACCATCCTTGTAGCCGATTTTCGCAGCACCAATCGGGCCAAGGAACGGCAGGCCGGAAATGGTCAGCGCCGCAGAGGCAGCAACCATGGCCAGCACATCACTGTCGTTCTCAAGGTCGTGGCTGAGCACAGTGATGATCACCTGAGTCTCATTCTTGTACCCGTCCACGAACAGTGGGCGGATCGGACGGTCGATCAGACGGCTGGTAAGCGTCTCTTTCTCCGTTGGGCGGCCTTCGCGCTTAAAGAAGCCACCGGGAATGCGGCCCGCAGCGGAATACTTTTCCTGGTAGTTCACGGTCAGCGGGAAGAAATCGATCCCCTCCTTTGGGGATTTGGCGCCAACAGCGGTCGCCAGTACGACGGTATCGCCGTAACGTGCCATGACAGCACCATCAGCCTGGCGCGCGACGCGGCCCGACTCAAGGGACAGCGTCCGGCCGCCCCACTCGATTGATTTACGAGTAATATCAAACATCGTTTGTCCTATGGCCACGGGTTCACTTTCCCGCCCCATGCGGAAAAGCAGCCGACCCAGGGCCGTCTTTTTCATGCGTTTCAGTTCATCTGCTCTGGAACACCGGACCCACGCAGCAATGGCCCAGCGCACGGTTCAGTTTGCCTTGCGGCGAGAGCGCCAGCGATTGGTGCGTAAGTCCGACGCCTCCTGATTTCAGGCGACGCCCGGTTTCGGCTGCTCCAGTGCAGGGGAGGAAGTCGCACATAAATGCGCGTGCGGAAACAAAAAACCCTGAGATGTCAAAGCACCTCAGGGTTCCGTTTACGCCTTAAGCCACCCTCGCGTTGAACTGAGGGCGGCCCAAATGCTTTTCAAGCTGGTCTTAGCGACGCAGGCCCAGACGCTGGATCAGCGACTGATAACGCGCTTCTTCCTTGCGCTTGACGTAGTCGAGCAGACGACGACGCTGACCCACCATGATCAGCAGACCGCGGCGAGAGTGGAAGTCGTGCTTGTGCTCTTTCATGTGTTCGGTGAGGTTCTTGATCCGCTCGGTGAGGATGGCAACCTGAACTTCAGGGGAGCCGGTGTCACCAGGCTTGAGGCCGAATTCTTCAACCAGTTCGGCTTTACGTTCTACCGTAATAGACATGTGTATTTCCTTGTCGGCAGCATCTTCGTTTAAAGATTGAACACACGGATGGGCTGCAACTGTCCCGCTTCAAACCGGGCGAGGGCCAAAAGTTGCCCTTGCACCGTCACGACAACCTCGTCATCAGGACCAATGTCCCCGAGCCTGCCGATTTGGGACCGGCGCACCAGTGAAACCGGATTGCCGTTACGTATGCGAACCGCCTCCGTCGGATCCAGATCCACAGCCGGGATGCCGGCCAGCGCATGGATTGGGTCTGCGAGGTATTCAAACAGGTCGCCCTCTTGCCCTACCTGCTCAAGTTTTTCCAGTGAAACCGCCCGGTCCAGAGCGAATGGCCCGGTTGCAAGACGGCGGAGGCTCGTCACATGCCCCAAAGTTCCGCATTCCAGCGCGATATCCCGGGCCAGCGCACGCACATAGAAGCCTTTGGTCGCTTCGACCTCGAAAGACGCCGCCTCAGGCGCGTAAGACAGCAACTCGAGTCGATAGACCGTCATGGGTCGCGCAGCGAGCTCAAAGCTCTCTCCGTCGCGCGCCAGGTCATAGGCGCGCTCGCCCTCGCCCTTGATCGCCGACACCTTGGGCGGCAC
>JBMTIF010000262.1:0-4276 GCA_049437045.1 Alphaproteobacteria bacterium
GCTAGGCTGGGGCAGGTGAGACAGGGGGAGAGACGATTGACCCCGCGCCAATTCTGTTTGTGTGTTGAGGTGACAAGCGGGGGCCAAAGCCCCCACTTGTTTTGTTTAGCGAGCGTAGAAGGCGAACTTGCTTTCACCGTTACGGTTCTCGATGATGACCTTCTTGCGAGCGTTCTTGTCATCGAGGAAGGCGATGAAAGCACGAGCGTGCATGCGGGTCTTGAATGTTGCAATGCCGGTGCCGTTTGGCTTCGCAACGCGGTACTTGGATGGGCCAAGCTTGTTAACAACCAGGGTGTCCGGGTTCAGCTTGATGATCCGATCTGCGCCACCCCAGTTATCTGGAACACGTGCCAGGCGACCGTTGGCAAGGAACAGACGGGATTTCTCGACTTTTCCTTTCTTGCTGATGCTCTTGATCACACAGGTGGTGTCGATACCAAAGGCATCCAGTGCATGTGCAACCCGCTTCATTATTGGGCGACCCGCGTCAATGGACTTAAGCGCGGAACCATCCGGGCGGCGAAGTGAGAATTCGCGCGGAGCATCCCAGGAAATGCCGATGTGGTTATGGTCACGGCAGGACGTGGTGTAATTTACCTTTGGCTTGTGCGTGATCACCGTTGGCTTTGGAGCCGGGTAAGGCTTCAGCGTGATAATCGGCTTTGGCGCGACGTAAGGCTTGTGCATGATGTAGGGCTTGGGCGCCGGGTATGTCTTGGGCGCTACGTATCCATAGTGCGGGTCAACATCGTCGTGCCCGTTGGAGAGAGCGTCCAGCAGGGCGATACCGCCGATCAGCAGACCACCGAGAATGATGGCATTTCCAAGCGCATTACCATGCTGTTCAGCATGCTTGTCCTGAGCGTAAGTGTGAGTGTGGGGAACGTGGGAGTATGCGTGGTGGTGGGTGCCATCTGCCTTTGCAACGCCAGCCACGGCAAACACGCCTGCAGCTGCAATGGAAAGAGTAGCGATGGTGGTGTTGAACTGTTTCATGGCTTTGTCCTCGTGGGCTTTGTCTAGGTGTTGCGCGGCCCCCTCGGTGAGTTTGGGGGAGAGAGGTGTGGGGCTGGTTGGGAGCCGCGCTGCTTGGTTGGTGATGAGTTCAACCTAGCCACAGGCCATGTTGCTGTCAGACACGGTCCTCAACAGCGTGAATCAGTTTGTTTCATTGTGTTAGAGCATTGAAAACATTGCTTTTTTATCAGGTGCAAAGTGCCTTTAGCCCGGCATTCATCGGGTCTGTCGGTCAATTCGTCAGCTTAAGGGCCGATTTCTCTTACGTTTGCAACCGAACCAAAGGGCAAAAACTCGCCTCTAGGATGGTTGCACTATCCCTCAGATCGTCGCCTACTTCTATTCGGTAGTCAGTTTGGCAGCACTATTCCTGTTTTCAGGGAGGTGTCGCCGCTGATCTGAGGCAGGGAGGTAAAACGAGGTAATGGGACGACAGGACACCGATTGTGATGTGTTGATCGTGGGCGGCGGACCTGTTGGTTTGGGCCTCGCGCTAGATCTTGTCCTCGGGGGTTTGTCCGTCCGTGTTCTCGAGCGGTCTACAGCCCTGCATTCGATCCCAAAAGGTCAAAATCTTACTCAACGATCCGGCGAACATTTTCGCCGTTGGGGCGTCAGTGAAGCTGTGCGGCAAGCAAGCCCAATCCCGCGCTCGTTTGGAAACGCTGGGATCGTCACGTGGGGCAAGCTGCTGGATACCTACACCTACGACTGGTTCGTCAGGGCCAAGGTGAGTGCCTATTACTTCGCTGAAAACGAGAGGCTGCCGCAGTATCGGCTGGAACAGGTGCTGCGAGATCGATTGGAACATTTGGCACCCGGTACCTTGGTCACAGGTTCAAAAGTCGTCGATCTCGTACAGGGCGATAGCGCTGTGACTGTGAAATTCGAAAACGATGGCGTGGGGTCAGCGCAGAAAGCATCAGCGTCCTTTGTCGTGGGCTGCGATGGCGCACGCTCCCAAATCCGCAACCTCGCAGGTATCGAGCAAGCAACCGATCATAGTGGTCCGAAAATGGCTCTGCTGGTCTTTCGATCCATGGCTCTGGACCACTTGCTCGAGTGCTACCCCGGTAAATCAATCTACAATGTCGTCAACCCGACCATGGATGGGTATTGGCAGTTTTTGGGCCGGGTCGATCTGGATGGCGGTTGGTTCTATCACGCGCCGGTACCCGAGGATGCAACGGTCGAAAACTATGACTTCAGAGGCCACCTGCACGAGATGGTTGGTCAATCCTTTGACCTTGAATTTGAGCATATCGGGTTTTGGGATCTTCGTATTTCCCATGCAAAGACCTATCAGAATGATCGTGTTTTCATCGCTGGCGATGCCGGTCACAGCCACCCGCCCTATGGGGGCTATGGCGTAAATACGGGCTTGGAAGATGCACGGAATCTGAGCTGGAAGTTACTGGCAAGGTTGCACGGTTGGGCCGGTGGAGATTTGTTGGCCTCCTACACTCGCGAGCGTCATCCCGTGTTCGCTTCGACAGCGCAGGATTTCATCGAGCGAATGATCCTCGATTTCCGGTCCTTCTGCGCCAATCACTCGCCGGAAAAAGATCGAGCAGACTTTGAGGCCGCTTGGCTCAGTCGAGCCGAGGGCGGTGATGCAGACGTTACTCAGTTCCTACCACACTATGCAGGCTCGTCACTGGTTTGGGGCCAGCCGGGCGCGCAGTCCGGTGCAAAGGGCGTACATACCTTCGCCGCCCTACCCGGTCACCACCTGGCGCCACCACCGACAGACATCAGCATGCCCGGCTTAGAGTCAGAGCTGTGGGAGGCGATTTCATCTGGTTTCGTCCTGTTGAACCTCGATGAAAATTCGGGACGGGCAAAAGAATTCAAGCAAGCAGCGCAGTCGCTGGGCGTTCCGCTGCGGGTTTTGAACCAGAACAGCAAGGAATTGCGCGATCACTATGGGTGCGACGCCATGTTGGTGCGTCCCGATCAGTTCGTGGCATGGACCGATGCAGCGTCTGAACACAACGCCAAAGCTGTTCTCAGCCGCGCAATCGGCGCGGGTGACAGTGAATCATAGTGCTAACGGGGAGGCAGCAGCATGACGGCTGACAAGGGTTATCATTTCATTAACGGAGACTGGGTTGGGGATGCACCAAACGGTCATCGGTCCATTATCAACCCCTCCGACGGCAGTGAGATCGGTTCCGCCCCTAATGGTTCGGAAGCTCTGGCAGAACGGGCGGTTCTCGCGGCGCGAGAAGCATTCGAAAACAGCGCTTGGGCCAGTGACCCCCGTCTGC
Source organism: Alphaproteobacteria bacterium (assembly GCA_049437045.1). Taxonomy (GTDB): domain Bacteria; phylum Pseudomonadota; class Alphaproteobacteria; order UBA7985; family UBA7985; genus UBA7985. The sequence continues at coordinate 3,291 of JBMTIF010000262.1, forward strand.
GTGCTGCGGCGCTTTTAGAGTTTGCAGATGTTCTAGAAAGCCGAGCGGACGAGATCGCGCTACTCATGGCAAGAGAGAATGGCAAAGTTCAAGCACAGGCCCGGCACGAAGTCGCTGCGGGTTATGGTGAAGCCCGCTACTACGCTGGCGTCGCTCGCAATGTGTTTGGCCGGACCTTTGAGAGCGGCGAAGGTAAAATGAGCCTCATGACCCGCGAGCCGTCGGGTGTGGTTTCAGTCATCGTTCCCTGGAACGCTCCGGTTACTCTGCTTGTCCGTTCCGTCGCCCCTGCCCTTGCTGCGGGATGTACGGTGGTCATCAAGCCTGCACCGCATACGCCGCTGACCAATGCGGCTGTTATGGATTGCTTCAAGGCTGTGGGAGTAATGCCCAAAGGCGTGGTCAACTCGGTCAACGAGTTCGGTACAGAGGTGGGCGTTCTGCTGTCTTCACACCCGGAAATCGACGTGATTTCCTTCACCGGGTCCTCGCGCACCGGAAAGCAGGTCATGGCCAATGCAGCAGCAACGGTAAAGCACGTTTCTCTTGAACTCGGCGGCAAAGCGCCGGCGCTGGTTTTTGAAGACGCAGACCTCGACAAAGCGGTGGCCGAAATCAAGCGCGGTGTTCTTGCCCTAAATGGACAGATGTGTACCTGCATCAGCCGGGTTCTCGTTCACAACAGTGTTTATGACGCGATGCGCGACCGTTTGGTGGCAGCCTTTAAGGATACCCGGATTGGAACAGCCACCACGCCGGGTGTCGAGCTGGGGCCAGTGATTGATCGGGACAATCAGGCGCGACTTCAAAAGCTGCTGGATCTCGCTGAACGGGAAGCCACGGTTCTGCTGCGGGGCGGAGCTGGCGAGGATGAGCTGTCGGCAGGTAGTTTTGTACTGCCAACAATTTTTGAGATCGAAGATGTAAACCATCCGCTTGTTCAGCGCGAGCTGTTTGGCCCTATGTTCAGTCTTGAGCGGTTTGAA
>JBMTIF010000263.1:0-4267 GCA_049437045.1 Alphaproteobacteria bacterium
GCGACTGACCTTGAAAGACGCACAGGCCGTGATTCGGGATCTACGCGCCCGCGACAATGACAGCCGCGCCATGCTCGGCTGCATCGGACGGGGGCGATCTGATCTGGTGCTGCCCGGTTGCGCGGTACTGGACGGGTTGACCTCACTTTGGAGCGTCACCACCCTATCGGTAGCCGATCGGGGTTTGCGCGAAGGGATGCTGCTGCGAATGATGCAGGGGAAAATGCCCGGTAAACGCAGACGCCCCCGGCGGCGGCCACGGCGAAAAAGCCCGGAGGCTGCGACCACCCAACCCCAGACACAGGCTGCGCAGGACTGATGGTCGAATATAAACCCAAACGTACCGGCAGCTCAGGCCGCAGCAGCGGCGCGCCAGGCCAGAGCCGGGAGCTTGCCGTCCGGGTGAAATCAGCGCGTGGGCGCAAGAATTCTTCGACCCGCTGGCTACAGCGACAGCTCAACGACCCCTACGTCGCCGCGGCCAAGCGCGACGGATATCGGGGGCGGGCCGCGTACAAACTGCTGGAGATGAACGACAAGCTGAAATTCCTCACCAAGGGGAAGCGCGTGGTCGATCTGGGCTGTGCGCCGGGCGGATGGCTGCAGGTCGCTGTCCAGTACTGTGGCGAAGGAAAAGTAGTCGGCATCGACCTGCTTCCCACTGAACCCGTGGCCGGGGCTGAGGTCATCGTAGGTGACGTCCGCGAAAACGCCGATATGGACCGGGTGCGCGAGCTTCTCGGCGGCCATAAGGCTGATATTGTGCTCAGCGATATGGCTGCATCTTCAACAGGTCACAAAGCAACCGATCACTTGCGCATCGTCGCGCTGATCGAAATCTCGCTGGATTTTGCTCACGAAGTGCTGGCTGAGGGCGGCTGGTTCATTGTCAAAATCCTGCAAGGTGGCGCGCAGGGTGAGTTGCAACGCACGTTGGCGCAGTGCTTCGACAAGGTGCGCGTGATCAAGCCGCCGGCAAGCCGCAGCGACAGTTCAGAGGCCTACATCGCTGCCAGCGGGTATCGACCACAGGCCGTCCAAGGCGCTGAACCTGCCTCTGAGTCATAAGCTGCGCTCAACCCACAGTGCGCGGTCTTGCGGGTTTTCCAAACCGTCCCTTTCCCATACTCTAACAAAGAAAAGGGCAAGGACCTTTTCCCCATGCGCATCCGCGACGCTTTGACTTTCGATGACGTTCTTTTGCAGCCCCAGCGCTCGGACGTCGTTCCGCTCGACACCAACACCCATACTCGGATTTCCCGTACTCTATCCGTTGGCATCCCCCTTATGTCTGCTGCGATGGATACAGTCACAGAAGCCCCCATGGCCATTACCATGGCGCAAGCGGGCGGGATCGGTGTCATCCACAAGAACTTGAGCATCGAAGAACAGGCCAGGGCCGTTCAGTCGGTGAAAAAGTATGAATCCGGCATGGTGGTGAACCCCGTCACCATCCAGCCTACGGCGACACTGGCTGATGCGCTGATGCTGATGGAACAGCACAAGATCAGCGGGATTCCCGTGGTTGAGCCAGGGTCTGAACGGCTGGTTGGCGTGCTGACCAACCGTGATGTTCGCTTTGCCAAGGATCAGCGTCAGACCGTGGCGGAGCTGATGACGCACGAAAACCTGATCACCGTGACCGAAGGCTGTGGCCGCGAAGAAGCGGAGCGCCTGCTGCACAAGCACCGGATTGAAAAGCTGCTGGTGGTCGACAAGGATTTCCGTTGCGTTGGCCTGATCACGGTCAAGGACATCGAAAAGGCTCAAAACCACCCCAACGCCACCAAGGACGAGCAAGGTCGCCTGCGGGTTGCGGCGGCGACAGGGGTTGGCCCGGATGGGCTCAAGCGCGCCGAGGCCTTGTTGGACGCCGGTGTGGACGCAATCATCGTCGATACCGCCCACGGCCACAGCGAAGGCGTCCTGAACCAAGTCAGCGCGGTCAAGCGTCTATCCAACGCGGCCGATGTCATTGGCGGCAACGTCGCTACGGCTGACGGCGCCAAGGCCTTGATCGACGCTGGCGCGGATGGCGTGAAAGTCGGCATCGGACCGGGCACCATCTGTACCACCCGCATCGTTGCCGGTGTTGGCGTGCCGCAGCTGACGGCGGTCGCCGACGCAGTGGAAGCTGCTGCCGATCAGGATGTACCGATCATCGCGGACGGCGGCATCAAAACCAGTGGCGACATTGCCAAAGCCATCGCTGGCGGTGCCTCGGCCTGTATGGTCGGCTCCTTGTTGGCCGGGACAGACGAAGCACCGGGCGAGGTCTTCCTCTATCAGGGTCGTTCGTACAAATCCTACCGCGGCATGGGCTCCATCGGGGCCATGGCGCGCGGGTCGGCGGATCGTTACTTTCAGGCTGAAGTGAGCTCCTCGCTCAAACTGGTCCCCGAAGGGATCGAAGGCCGTGTACCCTACAAAGGTCCAGCCAACGCCATCCTGCACCAGCTGGTTGGCGGTCTGCGCGCGGCCATGGGCTACACCGGCAATGCCGATATCGCATCCATGCAGAAAAACTGCTCCTTCCTGCGCATCACGTCTGCGGGTTTGCGGGAATCCCACGTGCACGATGTGTCCATCACCAAGGACGCACCAAACTACGCCCGGTCCAACTAAAATAAGAGGCTCCGCCCGTGTCGAACCGTATTCTGATCGTCGATTTTGGCTCTCAGGTGACCCAGCTGATTGCGCGCCGGGTGCGCGAAGCGGGCTTTTATTCCGAGATCATCCCCTACAACGCCGACGCCAGCCGGTTTGAAGACTTTGGCGCCAAGGCCGTGATCCTCAGTGGTGGACCTGCATCGGTTCTGGACGACGAAGCGCCGCGCATCCCAGCCTCGGTCGCGGCCAGCACCCTGCCCATGCTGGGCATCTGCTACGGCCAGCAAGCGCTCATGCATGAAACCGGCGGCACAGTCTCCAAAGGCACCACGCAGGAGTTTGGCCGCGCAGACGTCACCGTCACTGAAGACTGCGCCCTGTTTGACGGGCTGTGGGAAGCGGGTTCGAGCCATCCGGTCTGGATGTCCCACGGTGACAAGGTTACGGCGCTGGCCCCCGGCTGGCGGGTGGTAGCAGCCTCCGAGGGTGCTCCCTTTGCCGTCATCGAAAACCCCGCGGCCAACCGCTATGCCGTGCAGTTTCACCCCGAAGTGCACCACACCCCTGGCGGTGCCGGCCTGATTAGCAACTTCCTGACCAAGGTTGCAGGTTTGGAGCCGGACTGGTCCATGGCCTCCTTCCGCGCAGAAGCCATCGCGAAAATCCGGCAGCAGGTGGGTGACAAGCGGGTGATCTGTGGTCTCTCGGGCGGTGTGGACTCCTCCGTCGCTGCCGTGTTGATCCACGAGGCCATCGGGGACCGTCTGACCTGTATTTTCGTCGATCACGGAATGTTGCGGAAAAACGAAGCTGAAGACGTGGTTTCGCTGTTCCGCGATACCTACAACATCCCACTGGTACACATCGACGCCAGCGATACCTTCTTGGGCGCGCTGGCCGGGGTTTCAGACCCGGAAACCAAGCGCAAGACCATTGGCGGTCTCTTCATTGATGTCTTTGAAGCCGAGGCCAAGAAGATTGAGGGGGCTGCTTTTCTGGCCCAAGGCACGCTCTACCCTGACGTCATTGAAAGTGTTTCGGTAACCGGCGGACCGTCCGTCACGATCAAGTCTCACCACAACGTGGGCGGCCTGCCTGAGCGCATGGATCTGGAACTGGTTGAGCCCTTCCGACTGCTGTTCAAAGACGAGGTTCGCGCGCTCGGCTACGAGATGGGCATGCCGCACAGTCTGGTCGGTCGCCATCCTTTCCCGGGGCCGGGACTGGCTATCCGCATTCCCGGCGATATCACCCGCGAAAAGGCTGATATTCTGCGCGAGGCCGACGCGATCTACATCGAAGAAATCCGCAAGGCCGGCCTGTATGACGAAATCTGGCAGGCTTTTGCCGTGCTGCTGCCTGTGAAGACCGTCGGTGTCATGGGCGACGGACGCACCTATGAAAGTGTTTGTGGCTTACGTGCGGTGACGTCTGTGGATGGGATGACAGCCGACGTCTATCCTTTTGAACCGGCTTTCCTGGGCCGCGTCGCGACCCGCATCGTCAACGAGGTTCGCGGCATCAATCGCGTGGTCTATGACATCACCACCAAACCGCCCGGCACCATTGAGTGGGAGTAAGCCCACATACAATATATTGTTTATTTACAGTTACTTAGTTTTTACAAAGTAGTTACATAGTTTATTGACATCATTAG
>JBMTIF010000264.1:0-4260 GCA_049437045.1 Alphaproteobacteria bacterium
TCTTAAATAGAAATATCGATATTTTTATGATTTTAAAGGTACATTTGCTTTCTCAATTTTTCGTATGATCGATATTTTAGGTATTGAAGATATTTTTAGGACTTACCTTAGATCAAATTTGTTGAAAGCCGCTCCCAGAGAGCAGTTTTGATAGTGCTTGAAATCAGTAATGAAATTTCTTTCCTTAAATTAATTCCTACTGCAAACCCTCGTCATTCTGATTGTCATTCTGACGAGCACTGTAGGGTTTAATGATGAAAATGGTTGAGACACTGAAACAAATGATGGCTGGCGCAGTTGCCTTAGTGGCTGTGTTGCTGCTTGCTTCGAACGCTGCGTTCGCGAGCGACCCAATGGCTCCTTATCACGCGCGTGGAACGATCCAGGGGATTGTTGATGCCGGGCTATCCAATCCAAACGAACTTTCCGAAATTCTGGCGACAGCCTTTGAAAAGGAAATCACGGGAAAGGAGTTCAGCCGTTCAGACGAAGCACTACTCTTGGAAGCCGCGCAATCAGGTGATCGCTCCACGCTTCTCACTGCCTTGTTCTGGTTGGGCTACATTGGGAACGAAGCCGATCGGGACTGGCGGCATGAAAAACTGGATGTTGCCACCACCAGCGTTCGCCGCATTACCATCGTGGCGGTTCGTAGTTAGAGTTCAGACCCCTGCGGCTCAAACTCTCTCCAACCCCAGGGCAATACCCTGCCCAACCCCAACACACATGGTGCACAGCGCTCGGTTCAACGAGCGCTCTTGAAGCTCATAGGCCGCTGTTAAGGCGAGGCGTGCACCAGAAGCCCCTAGAGGATGGCCAATAGCAATCGCGCCGCCATTTGGGTTAACGCCATCACCAGTTTCATCAATACCGAGTTCTCTGAGCACAGCGAGCCCCTGAGCGGCAAAAGCTTCGTTAAGTTCTACGATGTCCAAGTCATCAACGGACCACCCCAGCCGAGCCAGCAGTTTATTCGTGGCCGGAACTGGACCAATCCCCATGATGCGGGGTGGGACACCGGCCGTGGCTGCACCCGCAATACGCGCAATGGGCTTCAAACCATGCTTTTCCGCAAACTCGCCCGACACGACCAGCAGCGCCGCTGCGCCGTCATTGACGCCTGAGGCATTCCCAGCGGAAACGGTACCGCCTTCACGGAATGGCGCAGGCAGCTTTGCGAGCTTTTCCAGCGAGGTTTCGCGCGGATGCTCATCCTGCTCCACAACAAGGTCGCCGCCTTTTCGCTGAGGAATGGTCACAGGCGTTATTTCCTTGGCCAGTCGACCGTTTGCCTGAGCCGCAGCAGCCCGCTGCTGCGAACGAAAGGCCATTGCATCTTGGTCTGCGCGGCTGATTCCATAGTCTTCGGCTACGTTTTCCCCCGTTTCAGGCATGGAATCGATGCCGTAAAGCTGTTTCATCTTTGGGTTAACGAAACGCCAACCGATGGTCGTGTCGTAGATTTCAGCGTTACGGCTGAATGGCGTCGTGGCCTTTGGCATGACAAAAGGCGCGCGGGACATGCTCTCAACACCACCAACGATGAAGAAATCGCCCTCACCTGCTTTGATGGTTCGCGCGGCATAGGCAACAGCCTCCAAACCGGAACCACAAAGACGGTTCACAGTCATACCGGGCACATCGACCGGCAACCCGGCGAGAAGTCCGGCCATGCGAGCGATGTTGCGGTTATCTTCGCCAGCTTGGTTCGCGTCACCATAAATGACATCATCGACCTCTTCCCAAGGCAGATCAGGAAACCTTTCAGTCAAAGCACGAATGGGCATCGCGGCGAGGTCATCCGTTCGAACGCTGCTCAACGCACCACCAAATCGGCCAAAAGGCGTGCGCGTCCCGTCGATAATGTAAGCCTCGGTCATTCCGTCATTCCTTGTTTCGATGTACCCCGGAGACACAGTATTCACCTGCTGACGTTCGTTTTTCAATAGAAAGACCCGTCAAACACCACTTAGTGCCCAAAACTTTTGAGTTTAAGACTTCTTGGAGCGAGCGTGGGGTGAAGTCTCTCATCAGCCAGCTCAATCGAGCTACTTCTGGAGATGTGATGAACCAACCTTTGTTGCAGTTCCCAGACGGCGCCAATCTTTTCAAATCCCGGTCAAGCGGCTCCATTGACCATCATGCATGATCTCTTCGGGTTCGAGATTGATGCGTTCCAATAGGCCCAACCGGACGACAGTGCTTTGTCGAGTTGGGGGTCTGTGACTGGCAACTTACTTTATCCTTGATCCTGCCCCAAGGTCAGGAGTTAGGGTCAGACAGATAAACAGATCCCAAACGAGTTGCTTATGGCCCCTGCCGCACCAGACAAACAGGCCGTTCTTTACCGCATGGTCATGCAGAAGAGCATTTGCCCGTCCGGATTAAAGGCGAAAGCCCTTTTGGAACGCGAAGGCTACACGGTCGATGACCGCTGGCTGCGATCACGCGACGAAGTGGACGCTTTGAAAGCGGAACTTGAGGTGCAGACGACGCCGCAAATCCTGATCAACGGCGCTCGCATTGGCGGGTACACGGATACATTGGAACATCTCGGAAAAACCATCCCAGACCCGAAGGCCAAGACCTACAAGCCGGTTATCGCCCTGTTTGCCGTTGCAGCCCTGCTGTCATTGCTGCTCAACTTTTCCAGTTTTTCCAGCGATCCGACTGCTGGTTTCGTCCGTTTTGTTGAACAGTTTATCGCCGGCTCCATGATCCTGCTCGGCCTGCAAAAACTCCGCGATCTCGAAAGCTTCGCCACACAGTTTTTGGGGTACGATCTTCTGGCTCAGCGGCGGGTCCGCTATGCCTACGTCTATCCTTTTGCCGAAACAGGCGCAGGTTTGCTTATGTTCGCAGGCTTGCTCCCTTGGCTGGCTGCGCCAGTTGGTCTGTTCATCAGCACCATTGGTGCCGTTTCAGTCTATAAGGCTGTGTATATTGATAAACGTGAATTGAAATGCGCTTGTGTGGGTGGCAACTCCAACGTGCCATTGGGCTTTGTTTCGCTGACGGAAAACCTGATGATGATGGGGATGGCCATCTGGATGCTCAGTAAGTTCATTCTGTAAACCAAGGGTATGGCGAGGAATTCATGCAACTGGCAGACGTCATTCAACAATCACAACTCACCGAAAAAGCCGTTCGGCTCTATGAGGCTGAGGGACTGATTGCGCCGATCAAGGGCGGTAACGGTCGCCGGGTCTACTCCGATGAGGATCTTGCGCGACTGAAGTTTTTGGCGCGTGCACGACGCTTGGGTTTTCCGCTGAAAGATTGTCGGCAGCTGCTTGAACTCAAATCCTCGGACAGCTGGACAGCCGATGACGTGCATCAGGTTGCAGAGTCCCATCTGCGCGCTCTGGAGAGCAAGATGCATGATCTGGAACAGATGACATCGCACTTGCGTAACCTGCTCGAAACCTGCCCGGCAGGCAGCAGTCAGAAATGTAAAGTCATGTTTGCCCTTTCGGACGATCAAAAGGTCTGAACTCAACCGCATCCCCAACTCTCCTACCGCGGAAAGTTGCGGGAACAACGAAAGAAGAAAAACAGATGAACCGAATTGTTCTGGCGCTTGTCGCCCTGCTCACCTTCAACACGGCCGCTTTCGGTCATTCCAAAATGTCTGGAAGCACACCCAGCGATGGCGCAACAGCCGCAGCAGGCCTGGAAACCGTTGCCTTGCAATTTGATCGCAAAGTCCGCCTGACAGTTGTTACCGTTCAAGCTGCGCCAGAAGGGACAATGCTCGACGCGATGATGGCGTTGGAAGACAGCGAGGGCATGGAAAACATGGGTGACATCGACCTGAATTCCGAACTGCCCAAGGGCTTTATCGATGAAACCGAAATCCAATTTGGAGCGCTGCCCGCAGGCGCTTATTGGCTCCATTGGATTGCGATTGCGCAGGATGGCCACACGATGAACGGAAACGTCCGCTTTGCAGTTGAGGCTGAGTAGGCTCCATCGTGCCACTGGACGTTTTCGCCCTTCTGCTCCGCTTTGTGCTTTATGCCGGCACCATCCTCGCCGCCGGATCCGTCGCTTTGCGCTTTACCCTGACAGTGAACCACGGTGACGGCTTTGACAGGATGCTCAGGCGACAGACGGCCTTCGGTCTGGCGGCAGTCCTGTTGGCTTCGTTAGCGCTGATTGCAAAGTTCTTGCTCACCATCTCCGGTGGGGATTGGGCTATGGCGTTTTCGGCTGAGTTCATCGGAATAGCTCTTCAAACCCCCGTTGGTCAGTCCGGTC
>JBMTIF010000265.1:0-4242 GCA_049437045.1 Alphaproteobacteria bacterium
CGGAGCCTGACCCGCTTGCCTAATACCAACCGCTTGAATTGCTTGTTTGCCTCCTAGATGCAGCTTGCGCACTCGTTCCTTGGTTTCGTCGATCTGCTGGATGGTCGCGTTACGACGCTCAGCCACCTGCTGCACGGTGTATTTCACCTGAAACAGCGCGATGATCAGGGCCATGAAAAACGCCAGCCAGAGTATGTAGGACACTCGGATCAAAAGTCGGCTCCAGTTTGCTTGGATTCAGCGTCCACCACAGCACCCCCAGCCACAGCTTCAGTCCGTTGTGCCGCGCGCAGTTTGGCCGAGCGCGCGCGCGGATTGGCGCGGCATTCGTCCTTTTGTGCCTGCAACGGCTTTTTATTGATGAGAATGAAGGTCTGAGCCCTGTCTTCTGCTTCATCCTCTTCCCAAGGCATCAAGCGGCCTTTGGCGTTACTCTTCGATGCACGCGCCTTGAGGAACGCCTTTACAATGCGGTCTTCGAGGCTGTGGAACGTCACCACCACCAAACGCCCACCGGGAGCGAGCAAAGCTTCTGCGGCTTCCAAACCGCGCTCCAACTCTCCCAACTCGTCATTGACGTGAATGCGCAGGCCTTGAAAGGTCCGAGTGGCCGGGTCGATACCATCCTTGGATCGCCAAACCACAGAGCGGACGATGTCGGCCAAGCGTCCTGTGGTCTCAATCGGTTCTTGTGCTCTGGCCTCGATAATGGCGCGAGCAACAGCGCGCGAGCGCCGCTCTTCGCCATATTTGTAGATGACGTTGGCCAGGTCCTCTTCACCCATCGCGTTGACCACGTCAGCCGCTGAGACCCCGCGCGAAATATCCATGCGCATGTCCAGCGGTCCGTCCTTGCCAAAGGAGAACCCGCGATCAGCCTGATCAATCTGCGGCGATGACACGCCCAAATCGAGGATCAACCCGTCGACACTGTTCAGGCCCAATTCCCGAACCACGGTTTCCATCTCAGAAAAGGCGGCATGGTGGACCTCCAGGCCGTTGAGCTGCTCGCTCAAGTCCCGACCATAATCGACGGCCACCGGATCCCGGTCCAGGCCGATGTAGCGGCAATCAGGTTGAGCATCGAGAATGCCACGGGCGTAGCCACCGCGTCCGAAGGTGCCATCAAGCACCCGATCACCTGCTGAAACATCAGCCGCAGCAATGACTTCGCGCAGCATGACGGGATCATGCTCGTGCGGCGTGTCAATCAGCTCTGGTGGAACGGCAAACATCGCTGTTCTTGGACCCCTTAAAAATCAGGCGGGACTGTCGGTGTTCAATTCTTAGGCTTTCTGCGGAAATGCGCAGCGCATAATTTAGATCAATGTAGCTTAGGATATGGTGCGAGTAAATTGAAAACGCAAGATTTTTAGGGAAATTTCGAGTCGTTATGTAGTCATCTCGACTCGCATTTTCGGGGGGAAAGAGTAAGAGCAGAGGGCCTGTAAGCCGGGTTCTGTAGCGAGCCTGAGCGAACTCAGACCCCTGATGGTCATTCATCTGGACCAGAGATTGCCCTCTGGTTCGCGCGCCCTACCACCGCAGCCGCCCGAAAACAGGCGATGCCGCCACCGAAGCGACGGCGTTCTGCGCAATTTGGGCTTGCTCCGAGTGGGGTTTACCCTGCCGCTTCCATTGCTGGTCGCGCGGTGCGCTCTTACCGCACCCTTTCACCCTTACCCGTGCCGAAACACAGGCGGTTTGCTTTCTGTGGCACTATCCCTGAGCTCACGCTCGCCGGGCGTTACCCGGCACCCTGTTTCCGTGGAGCCCGGACTTTCCTCACCAATCCGAAGACCAGCGCGACCATCCAGCCCTCTGCTGGGCTTAGTCCTCAACCAAGGCTGGGGTGGTGTAAAGCTCTTTTAGCCGGGAGAAAGCAGCGTTGATCCGTGCGAGTTGCTTATCGGCCAGCGCCATGAGTTCATCTGGCAGTCCCAAAGACGCCAACTGATCCGGATGATGCTCCCGGACCAGCGAACGATGCGCCTTTTTGATGTCACTCCAACTGGCATCACGCTCAACGCCAAGAATGACGAAGGGATCGTCTTCCAGATCCTGCCGGTAAATCAGCGCAAGCCGCTCGAACTCAGCCGGGTTCCAGCCAAAGATTTCGGCAACATAGCCCAGGAAGTCCATTTCTGGCGGCGAAACCTCACCATCTGCCGATGCAATGTGGAACAGACAGGCCATGAGCCGTTCCAGTTCCGGACTGCGTGGCTCGAACAGCTTGGAGACATTGCGGGCATAACCATCGAAGCCAGCCACGTCCTGCCGCGCCAGATTGAACAGCATGGCTACATTTTCGTGCTGGTCTTCGGGGACATGAAAGACATCGCGAAAGGCGCGGACTTCATCCCGCGTGACCTGTCCGTCAGCTTTTGAGAGTTTTGCACCCAGCGCAATAACACCTATGGTAAAAGCCTCGGATTTGTCTCCTTTGGCACGCGCTCGGCCAAGCACTGCATCAATGCCGAGCTCCAATGCACGTAATATGCGTTGCCAGAGGGTCATAAATCCGCTTTCTCTGCTGCCGGATCAGCTTGGCGTAACCATAGAGGTACGCCTCGCCGAAAACCAGCCGAAGCGCACGTGCACCACCGAAAGGGTGCTTTGCGTCTGTACGAAAGGGGGCTGCTTTGCCATTCGACAAAATCCTGATCGCCAACCGCGGCGAAATCGCCTGCCGGGTCATGAAGACCGCGAAAGACATGGGCATCGCAACGGTCGCGATCTATTCCGACGCCGATGCCGGGTCCAAGCACGTGCAGATGGCGGACGAAGCCGTTCACGTTGGCGGCGCTGCGTCAGCTGATTCTTACCTGCAAGGTCAGCGCATCATCGATGCTGCTCTTGCGACTGGTGCGAAGGCCATTCATCCCGGCTTCGGGTTCTTGAGCGAAAACGCGGATTTCTGCGAAGCTGTGAAAGCTGCAGGCTTGGTTTGGATCGGCCCGCCAGCCGGCGCCATTCAATCGATGGGCGACAAGATCGAATCCAAGCGCCTTGCTGGGCTTGCTGGTGTCTCGACTGTCCCTGGCTACGTTGGTGAGATTGATACCCCGGAGCAGGCGGTCGAGATTGCGACTGAGATTGGTTTTCCGGTGATGATCAAAGCCTCCGCTGGCGGCGGCGGCAAGGGAATGCGGATCGCTGAGTCGCCTGAAGACGTGGCTGAGGGTTTCCGCGCCGCGCGGGCTGAGGCAAAGGGCGCCTTTGGGGATGACCGGATCTTTGTCGAAAAGTTCATCGTTAACCCGCGCCACATCGAAATTCAGATTCTGGCCGATCAAAACGGTAACATCGTCCACCTCGGTGAGCGCGAATGTTCCATCCAACGTCGGCACCAAAAGGTGATTGAAGAAGCTCCATCACCACTGTTGGACGAAGAAACCCGTCAATCCATGGGGCAGCAGGCCGTCGCGCTTGCACGGGCGGTCAATTACGCCTCAGCCGGCACGGTTGAGTTCATCGCGGATCAAGACAAGAACTTCTTCTTCCTGGAAATGAACACGCGTTTGCAGGTCGAGCACCCGGTTACCGAGCTGATCCATGATATCGATCTGGTAGAATGGATGATCCGCGTTGCCGCTGGTGAAAGCCTGCCGTTCAACCAGTCGCAGGTCGAGCACGAAGGCTGGGCACTGGAAGCGCGGGTGTATGCCGAAGACCCGCTGCGGGGTTTCCTGCCTTCCATTGGACGCCTGTCTGTTTACGCCGAGCCTGAAGGTGAGGGCGTGCGGGTCGATTCCGGTGTGCGCGAAGGCGATGAAATCTCCATGCACTATGACCCCATGATCGCCAAGGTGATCGCGTTCGGTAAAGACCGCCAACAAGCCGTGGATCGCCTCATGGGGGCGCTGGATGGCTACGTGATCGAGGGTCTGGACCATAACGTCGCCTTCGTGAACCAGGTTCTGGGCGCGGAGCGGTTTCAGGACGGTCGGTTGACCACCAATTACATCGCTGAAGAGTTTCCGGACGGCTTCACTGAAGAGCATGTTGCCGGCGGTGAAGACGAGGGCATGTTGGTTGCTTTGGCCGCTCAGGTCATGCGCATCAACAATGCGCTCGATCTGCCGGACGAGTCGGGCCACTTTACGCTTTTGCTGGATCGAGAGATCTACCGGGTCGGCTTTGAAGACAGCGACGATGGCGTGAAGGTTTCGGTTCAGGGACGGGCCGGCGGTGAAGCTGAATTCGGGACCGACGTTCTGAATTGGCAGCCCGCGCGGCGGG
>JBMTIF010000266.1:0-4204 GCA_049437045.1 Alphaproteobacteria bacterium
ATCCTCAACAAGCCAGGCGTCGACATTCTCGTTGATTTTCACAACCTGAATATCAATCGCTGCTGCGGGTTGCGACAAGGCCAAACCCGCCAATGCCAAAGGTATGATTTTCCACATGATCTTATTCCTCCAACGGCAAGAGTGAGAGGGTGCGAGGCTCGCTGGCCTGTTGCAGGAACAGCTCCGCCACAGCGCGAACATCGTCGAGCGACACGCCTTCGATGGTATCTTCGAGCGTCCAGTAGATGTCGTAGTTGGATTGACTCGACACCACACTTTCAAACGAACTTGCTGGTCCGTCCACACTGTCAGCCGCATAGACCAAGCCATTCATCAGCCGGCGCTTTTGGCGTGCCAGCCGTTCTTCGGTCAGATCGTTGGCAAGCCAGTTGCGCAAGAAGGTTTCGGCTTCATCAAGAACCTCAACCGCATCCAATCCTTCAACTGGCTCTACATTGAGCAGCGCCCAGTCCTGACCTTCGTCCAGAACGATGCTGAAACCCGCACTCAAGGCGATCTGTCGTTCAGTCTGCAAATACCGGGTAAAGGGCGCATCCAGACCGCTTGTGAGCATGGACGTCAGCAGCCGTGCGGCGTAGCGGGACTCAAAAGCCTCTGGCCCTGTTTCTGGAGCCACTTCAGGCAGACGCCACGCGCGCCGCGCTGATGCCTTGGTAATCAAGGCATCAGTCACCTCTTCAAATCCCGGCTCCAGCGGACGTTCAGCATCCGGGCGGACGCGGGCAGGAATCTCACCGGGTTCAAAGTCACCAAAATGCTTTTCAGCCAGCGCGAGAACCTCTTCTGGCGTCGCGTCACCAGATACAATCAGCACCGCATTGTTGGGCTTGTACCAAGCGGCGTGAAAATCCAGCAAATCCTGTGATGTCAGGGCCGTGAATTCTTCTTCAAAGCCGATGATGGGATGGTCATAAGCCGGCGCGCCCCTCAGCGCAGCTCGCAGCTGGTGCGAAGCGCGGGCGGTTGGGTTGTTCTCCCAACGCTGGCGAAATTCCTGCAAGACCACGCCCTTTTCATTCTCAAGCTGATCTGCGTCGGCATCCAGTCCGTTCATCAGAATGGCGTTAAGTTCAAGAAAGAGTTCAAGGTGTTCCGAGCCCATCAAAGCGTAGTAGCTGGTAACGTCAGGCGAGGTAGATGCGTTGTCAGTCGCGCCAATACGGCCCAGCTCACCATCGTATTCCCCGGGAGCCAAAGCACGCCCCTTGTAGGCGGGCGACCCTCGAAACATCATATGCTCCAGAACGTGAGCAATGCCGTATTGACCGGGCGCTTCATCCAGCGCGCCAACCTTGTAAACGACGCGGGCGTGAACCGCCGGAGCGCGGTCGTTCTCGATGACGATAACGTCCATACCGTTGTCCAGCGTGAACCAACGCGCTTGCTCATAAAGCGCCAGAGCCGGGCTTGCGATCAGCGTTGCGAATGCACCCGACAGGCCAAAAATCAGTCGTTTCATGGTCTCCCCCAAAAACGTCAGAAGTCGCCCGGGCTTTGAGGTGGCCCGGGCGGTGAAATCAATGTTCGCTGAAGATATGGTGCTTTAGCGCTGCAAAACGACCGGTGCGCCAACAACACTCACGCCTTCTGGCAGAGATGTGACCACTTGCGCGTCAAATGCTGCGGGCTGTGAAGGAACCGTTACCGGCACCATGTTTGAAACCGGTGCACCGACAGCAAGAGCGGAGAGTGCCGCTACGTCTTCGGGACTGAGCACCGTAACACCGTCACCGCCGACAAAAGCCACGCTGGAAGACGGTGCGGCAACCGCCGGGACCGGTGCCAACAAGGCACTGGTATCGGGGAGCAGCGGCGCACTGGCCTGCCCCGCCTCTAACCCCGTCATGACGGCCGAAGACTCTTCGAACACCGGGAACAATGAACCGCTCGCGTTGGTTTGCGCAGAGATGAAGGCTTGCGACGCCACCCCGTTTGAACCACTGCCAACAATCCGACCGATAGGCCGGTATTCCGGCACTTCGCCTGTGACCACCGTCATCGGGACATAGTCAGGCTCGGGCTCGGGTTCGAGGGTGAACATCAGGGATTCGATCTCAGCCTGAGAGGGCAGCGCGGTTCTGATGTTTTGGGGGTTTTGCGGCGTGGGCAGGCGGGAAAAATCGGTTGGCATGGCCAGACCGCGGTTTTGCGGAATGGCGTATTCGTCAACCAATCCTTCGCTGGTCACACTGCCCAGCCCCCGCGTAATCGCGCCACAGCCTGAAACAATCAGGCCGCCGGTCATAAGAACCAGAACTGCAACAATCCGCGATACGAGCATCAGCCTGCCATTTACTCCGACGATTTCGTTTCCTGCTTGGCCGAGAAGAACAACATATCGATTAGAATTAGGGCAACGCCAAGGACAATTGCCGTATCGGCGACGTTAAATGAGGGCCAATGTGCTTTTCCGATATGGAAGTCGAGGAAATCAACCACGGTCTGACGCATGGGGTTGAGTCGATCCATGGCGTTCCCAACAGCACCTCCGGCAATCAGTGCATAGGCCGCAATCACGATGTTCTTGTTGGTTTTGGACCCAAGGAAAATCAGGACGCCTGCAACAGCAAAAGCCAGAATTCCGATGAAGTACCGGCCGCCATCGTTGAAATTACCCAGCGAAAACGCAATGCCTGAGTTCCGTACGTGCCAGATGTTGAAGAACGGGGTGATCTCCCGAATATCCAGATTTCCAGCCGTTGATTGGTCAATAAGCGCGACAATAAAGGCCTTGGTCACCTGATCCAAAGTCAGAACTACCAGCGCAAGCAGGATTCCCCAGCGTAGCATCAGCGCTTAACCTTCCAGTGCCGAAACTGCGGTATCGCACCGGCCACAGATGTGCTCCGGGTGGCTCGCGACTTCAGGCAGCACCTGCCAGCAGCGCTGACACTTTTCACCGTCAGCCAAAGTCGGCTCCACAGCGACACCAGCAATATCATCCAGACGTACTGCCGAAGCTGGTCCGTCCCCTGCATGAACGGTCACGCCAGAAACGATGGCCACTTCTGTAAAATCCACGCCGGAAACAGCGGCGTGAAGATCGTTACTCAAGTGAACAGTTGGCGCTGCCTGCAAACTGGAGCCGATGGTCTTTTCCTGACGCAGCGGTTCGAGCGCGGAAGTAATGACGCGACGCACAGCAAAAACCTTGGCCCACTTGTCGGCCAGAGCCGCGTTGGACCAATTCGCCGGAATATCCGGAATGGTGCGCAGGTGGACTGAATCGGTATCCACCAGCTTTTCTGCCAACTCTTTCTCGTCCTCAGCACGCGTCAACCAAGCTTCTTCAGCGGTAAAGGCGAGGATAGGGGCCAACCACGCCGTCAGGCATGAAAAACATTCGGCCAGAACTGTCCGTGCAGCGCGCGCGCGAAGACTGTCCGACGCATCGCAGTAGAGCGCATCCTTACGGATATCGAAGTACAGCGAGGACAGGTCCACCGCACAGAAGTTGTGCAGTTCGGTATACAGACGGTGGAAATCGTAAGCCTCGGCGGAGGAACGGACCAAAGCATCAAGCTCGCTCAACCGATGCAACACCCAGCGCTCCAACTCAGGCAGTTCGTCATAGGGAACAGCCTGAGAAGGCTGGAACGAACCCAGATTGCCCAGTGTGAACCGCAGCGTGTTCCGGAACCGGCGGTAGGCATCAGCAGAATGCTTCAGAATCGCCGGACCGATCCGCAAGTCATCGCTGTAATCTGAGGCAACGACCCACAAACGAAGGATGTCGATGCCGAATTGCTTGGCAACGTCATCCGGCGCTGTCACGTTGCCCAGCGACTTGGACATTTTGTTCCCTTTCTCATCCAGCACGAAACCGTGGGTGAGAATGGAATCATAAGGCGCACGTCCGCGCGTTCCGACACCGACCAGCAGCGAAGAGTGGAACCAGCCGCGATGCTGATCCGAGCCTTCGAGATAGAGGTCCGCCGGCCATTTCAGCTCGGGGCGTTTTTCAAGCACGAAGGCATGGGTCGCACCGCTGTCGAACCAGACTTCAACCACGTCCTTGCCCTGTTCAAATTCATTCGGGTCGTAATCGTTGCCCAGGAAGCGAGAAGCCGGACTGTTGAACCAGGCATCACCGCCTTCCTGCTCATAGGCTTCTGCAATACGCTCAATCACCGCTGGATCACGCAGCGGCTGGCCGTCAGATTTGCGGACAAAAATCGGCAGA
>JBMTIF010000267.1:0-4200 GCA_049437045.1 Alphaproteobacteria bacterium
CACCAGTGACCCTTTGATCCGAACACCACCCGATACGGTGAACAGCGCAAACAGCAGGATGATAAACGGCAGATACTCGTGCATGAACGTTTCCCACGCGAGGAAGGAGACGGTTGGAAAGCCGTAAACCAGCAAGCAGGGAACGAGGAAACACAAGGCCCAGAACGCGCTGATCTTGCCGAAATGATGGTGCCAAATCCGGGGCAGGAACAGCGGCATAAACGCAATCGACAGCAGAATACCCGCAAAGGGCAAAACCCACAGCAGGTTGAGTTCCTTACCAGGCAGGTGATGACCGCCATGCCCGGCTTCGGCGCCAAACGCGTTTCCGGCTGTGGCCAGACCCGCGAACAGTAAGAGTGCAATGATGCCAAGCAGACGGTTCAGCGGGGCGAAATGGCCGGTCATGTGTTTTCCTGATGATCGAATAAGAGTGTTGATGAGGAATTAGGATGAAGATGGCTCAGGTGCAACCGGTGTCCAGCTGCCATTCCTGTGAATCTCCACACCGGAGAAGTTAATCTTGTAAGCCATCGTCTCTGACCCTTTGATCCAATAGCCCAGATAGAACTTTGGCAGGTTGAGAAGCTTGAGATGTTCAACGGTATCCAGAATGCAGAACGTCCCAAGAGAGCGGCGCGTTTCTTCGGGACAGAAGAACGAGTAAACCGCCGACAAACCATCTTCCATGGCGTCAAACAACATGCAGGCCTTTAAAACCCCTTGGCTGTCACGCCACTCCAGCAGTCCGGTATCGACTGTTGACTGGTCGATCATCATGCGCAGATCGTCGGGGGTCATGAGTGCCATTTCCGAGACGCCGTGACGGGCACGGATGTAGCGATCAAACAGCTCCCAATGTTCCGGTGTGCTTTCGTTGATCTGAACAGAGCGGGTCAGATCCTGGTTCCGGTTGATGATCTTACGTTGAGTGCGCGAGGGGGTATGAGACGCAATATCGATGCGCGCGGACATGCAAGAATTACAGGATGGGCACGCCGGACGGTAGGCGATCTCGTGACTGCGACGGAATCCCGACCAGCTGAGCGCATCAAATGCTTCATCGTCACCATGGTCCAATGCGGTAATCAGTTTCCGCTCGGTCCGGTTTGGCAGATAGGGGCAAGGCGCCGGTGCGGTCATATAGAAGACACGCTCAATCTGCGACCAGTCATGGCGAAGGAAAGTTTGGTTTTCGTTCGACATAAACTAGAGGAGTGACCCCTTGATCGATTAAGGTCAAGGCTGGGCTGATATTAGTCGGGTTAATTGCCAACTTTCGCAGGGGCCACTACAACAATTCTACGTGAATTGGCGCTATACAGGCGTCGAGAGGTTTTTAGCTGAAATATTCAGGGGAGGACGTCCGGAATCATGGGCGCTGACAAAAAGATCGATAAGTCGAAACTACCGAGCCGCCACACCACCGTGGGGCCAGAGCGTGCGCCGCACCGCTCCTACCTGCACGCTATGGGGTTGGGAGACGAAGAAATTGCCCAGCCGCTGATCGGCGTTGCGACCACGTGGAACGAGGCTGCGCCTTGTAACATCTCGCTGTCTCGGCAGGCACAGGTGGTCAAGCGTGGGGTCGAACACGCACACGGCACCCCGCGCGAGTTTACGACCATCACCGTGACCGATGGCATCGCCATGGGCCACGAGGGGATGAAGTCTTCTCTGGTTTCCCGTGAAGTCATTGCGGATTCCGTCGAACTGACAATGCGCGGTCACTGCTACGACGGTCTGGTTGGTCTTGCCGGCTGTGACAAATCTCTACCGGGTATGATGATGGCCATGGTGCGTTTGAACGTGCCGTCCGTGTTCCTTTACGGTGGGTCAATTCTGCCGGGTACGTTCAAGGGCCGTGACGTAACGGTTCAGGACTTGTTCGAAGCCGTCGGCCAGCATGCCGTTGGTGAGATGTCTGACGAAGACCTGCATCTGCTTGAATGTATGGCTTGCCCGTCTGCGGGTTCTTGTGGCGCGCAGTTCACGGCGAACACGATGGCTTGTGTTTCTGAGGCCATTGGTCTGGCTCTACCCCATTCTGCTGGTGCTCCGGCTCCGTACGAGATCCGCGATACCTTTGCCCACAAGTCGGGTGAAGCGGTGATGAAGTTGATCGAGATGAACCTGCGTCCGCGGGACGTGGTGACGCGCAAATCGCTGGAAAACGCAGCGCGCGTGGTTGCTGCTACGGGTGGCTCAACGAATGCGGGGCTTCACCTGCCTGCAATCGCGCACGAGTGCGGTATTGATTTTGACCTGCACGATGTCTGCGACATTTTCCGCGATACGCCTTACATCGCCGACTTGAAACCCGGCGGTAAATACGTGGCGAAGGATTTGTTCGAAATCGGCGGTGTGCCGATTGTGATCAAGGCGCTGATTGAAGGCGGCTACATCCACACCGACTGTATCACCGCGACTGGTAAAACCATCGGTGAAAACCACGAGGCGGTGCAGTTTCCAGAGGGCAACAAGATCGTCTACCCGGTTTCCAACGCCATTACCCCAACCGGCGGTGTTGTTGGCCTGCGCGGTAACCTTGCGCCTGAGGGTGCAATCGTGAAGGTTGCTGGTATGGAAAAGCAGAGCTTCACTGGCCCAGCGCGGGTATTTGAGTGTGAAGAAGATTGCTTTGCTGCGGTCCAAAAGGGTGACATTAAAGAAGGCGACGCCATCATCATCCGCTACGAAGGACCAAAGGGTGGTCCGGGCATGCGCGAGATGCTCTCCACGACTGCAGCCATCTACGGCCAAGGTCGCGGTGACAAGGTGGCGCTGATCACCGATGGCCGGTTCTCCGGCGCGACCCGCGGTTTCTGTGTCGGTCACGTTGGCCCAGAGGCGGCTGTAGGTGGTCCCATTGGCCTGCTCAAGAATGGTGATATGATCTCCATCGACGCTGTTTCCGGTTCCATGACCGTTGATGTTTCGGATGAAGAAATGGAGCGTCGCCGGTCCGAGTGGCAGCCGCGTTCTCACAACTACAACTCTGGAGCAATCTGGCGTTATGCTCAGACCGTTGGTTCGGCTGAGAAAGGCGCAGTTTGTCATCCGGGCGGCAAAGGCGAAACGCACGTTTACGCTGATATTTAACAGAACGAGAGACGAGCAGGGCCAAACCGGTACCGTATGGCCCTGCTTCATCAACTATGAAACAAATTCTCAAATCCCTTTTTGGTTCCAAGAGCCAGCAGGGTTCTGAAATGGGCGCGGTCTTCGCAGACATCGCCACCACAATCCGCGACGAAGATGAGCCTTTTGCCGAAGGCGAAGAAGCGGACGCTGAAGAAATAGAGACCTACGCGCCGTTCGTGCTCGAAACCACTGAGACGGAAAGCGGAACGCAGTCCTATCGCATCACCTCAGGGCCGGAAATGCTGGAAAGTGACGGTTATCTGCAGTCGCGCGATGGGCGAGGGGGCGGGACGTCATGGACCGAGTTGGTTCGTGGTGCGCTGCACCTCTCCGGGCAGGCCGAAGTCCTTAACGATCTGTGCTTCATGTCCACGGACGAGCAGTTTATCGCTGAAACGCTCAACGCTGCGGACGCGGGCGCAGTCGCTGCTGTCGCGCAGGCCATGCATTGGGATCGCGCGATGATGGATGCGGCGCTGGATTGGGCGCAGAAGCAGGGGTTTTGGGTCTAAGCCCACAACCCCCCTTTTTTCTCTAAATTCCGGCAATCAGACTGTTCGGGTCAGCTTTCAGCCGGTCATACATCCGGCCAGCGCGCTGCTCGATGGCTTCGCAGGCGTCGAGGATGAGGTCTTCGCGGAAACGTTTGCCGATGATCTGAATCGGAACCGGCATACCGTCAGCAAAATGAGACCCGATGTTCCCTGCGGGTAAGCCGAGGAAGTTCATGGAGTAGACGTAAACCGCTGAACCAATCAGATCGAGCATGCCTTCGAGGTCTTCTGCATCGCGGTTCCAAGGTTGGGTCGATACCGGCATGAACGGGGTCAGGACCAGCGGATATTTCTCCAGAAACAGCAGATAGTCGCGGACGTGCTTTGAACGCCGCCCCAGACCCTGCATCAGCTCCTCACCTTCATAGACGGTGAAATAGTCAAAGTAGCTGTCGAAAATCTTGTTGACGGTTTCGCTGCCGTATTCGCGCACTGCGGGGGTCAGGTGGGCGAGCAGATCGCCGAAGAAGCAGCCTTCTGCGTCTTTGATCATTTCATCAAA
>JBMTIF010000268.1:0-4199 GCA_049437045.1 Alphaproteobacteria bacterium
GCGCAGCACAGCACTATCGCGATGCCCGCATCCTGCCGATCTACGAAGGTACCAACGGGATCCAGGCGCTGGATCTGATTGGTCGAAAGCTGGCGCGGGACCGGGGTCGGGCCGTGGGCGAGATGATCGCGGAAATACAGGCCGTGCACGATGCTCTGAACGCGGCTGATCACGTCACCCTACGCGCCATCGCAGGCCGCATGGCGCCGGCGCTGACCGACCTACAAGCCGCATCGGACTACCTGCTGCAGACCGCTGGCGAGAACATGCCCTCTGCCGCGGTGGGGGCAACGCCGTATATGACCCTATGGGGCACGGTCGCCGGTGGTTGGGTCATGGCGACCGAGGCCTTGGAAGCAGCCAAGCGGTTGGCGAATGGTGATGAGAACAAGCAGTACCTCGAAACCAAGCTCGCCACCGCTCGATTCTTCGCTGACCAGATGCTGCCACGCTCATCCGGTTTGCTCGAAGCGATACGGTCCAGCACAGACGAAGTCATCGGTCTGGACGAAGCAGCGTTTTAAACTTCCGGAAATCCATCTCCGGACTGGTTCTTGTCGGGCGGTACCCTTAGGGTATCGCCCAACTTGTTTTTGGGAGGAAACTCATGGCTCAAGCCGTCATGGCCATCGATCAGGGCACAACCAGCAGCCGCGCGATCCTTTTCGGCGCAGACTTCGACATCCTTGGCGTCGCGCAAAAGGAGTTTACTCAGTTTTACCCCAAGTCCGGCTGGGTTGAGCACGACGCGGACGAGATCTGGAACTCCGTCGTCGAAGTCGCGACTCAGGCGCTCAGCGAAGCGGGGATGACCGCAAACGATCTCGCTGCCATTGGCATCACCAATCAGCGGGAGACCGTCGTTGTCTGGGACCGCAAAACAGGCGAACCGGTGCACCAAGCCATTGTCTGGCAAGATCGACGCACCGCTGACCTCTGTGCGGGCCTGAAGGCGCAGGGCAAGGAAGCCATGGTGACGGCCAAAACCGGTCTGCTGCTGGATCCTTATTTCTCCGGCACCAAACTCAAATGGCTTCTGGACAATGTTGAGGGCGCGCGCGCGCGGGCCGAGGCCGGTGAGCTGGCCTTTGGCACCATAGACACCTGGCTGCTCTACAAGCTGACCGAGGGTGCGGTACACCGGACCGACGCGACCAATGCTTGCCGCACGCTGCTGTTCAACATTCACACGCAGGACTGGGATAATGAGTTGCTGTCCATGTTGGACATCCCGCGCGCCATGTTGCCTGAGGTATGGGATAACGCCGCCGATTTTGGCGCAACCAGCGTCTTGGACGAAGGTTCTTCGGTGCCGGTTACGGCCATGGCAGGCGACCAGCACGCCGCAGTGGTCGGTCAGGGCTGCTTTAAGCCCGGCATGCTGAAATCGACCTATGGCACCGGGTGCTTTGCCGTACTGAATACGGGTGAAACGGCAATTCCTTCCGAAAACCGTCTGCTGACCACGCTGGCCTACCGGTTGGATGGCAAGCCGACCTATGCGCTCGAAGGGTCAATCTTTATCGCCGGTGCGGCTGTGCAGTGGCTGCGTGATGGTCTGGGCATTCTGGAGCGTGCGGAGCAGTCTGGGGACATGGCGGACGCGGCAGATGACGAGCAGGACGTGGTTCTGGTTCCAGCCTTCACTGGCCTTGGCGCACCCCATTGGGACAGCGAGGCGCGCGGGGCGATTTTTGGCCTGACCCGGAATTCCGGCCCGCGCGAATTCGCCCGCGCTGCCTTGGAATCTGTCTGCTACCAAACCAACGATTTGCTCGAAGCCATGAAGGCTGATTGGAGTGACGCCAGCGACACCATCTTACGTGTCGATGGCGGCATGACTGCCAGTGACTGGACCATGCAGTGCCTTGCCGATGTGCTGAATGCACCGGTGGAGCGCCCGGTGTTGACCGAGACAACAGCTCTGGGCGTGGCCTATCTGGCTGGGGCGCATGTTGGGTTCTATGGCGGTCAGGACGATTTTGCCAAACGCTGGAAACTGGATCGCAGCTTTACCCCAAGCTGGCCCATGGATCGGCGCAACCGCAAGATTGGCCTCTGGAACGATGCGGTCAGCCGTACGCTTTCCAATCGCGGCTGAAGGGGGAAAAGCGATGACCGACGCGCCCAAACCACGCCTTCATGCGGGAAAACCTCAAGAAGTGTCTGCAGGTAAAAACTACGACGAATCCTCACCGGCACAGGCGACAACGGCCCTGATTGGGGAACGCGCCTCGCAATTCGCGCAAAAGCTCTCACAGGGCTACCGGATGCTGGTCCACGTCGGTGGGCATCCAACGCCTTTCATCATGATCCGGCTGGCTGCAACCAGTTCCGAACACGTGCTGATCGAGGGCTCAGACGACGATGGCCAGCCGGTCGAAATCCTCGCCAAGCCTGAAGCCCTCGTGATTTCGTTCAGCGCAAAGGCTGTTTCCTGATCGACTAAACCCAGTTGCACTCAATGACGAAAAAAGGGGGACCGTGGTGGTCCCCCTTTTGCGTTGTTGCCGATGGCAAAGCGCGCTTACTTTTTGAGTGCGTCGCGAATTTCTTCGAGCAGAACTTCCTGGCGGGGTGGTTCCGCCGGAGCCGCTGGAGCCTCTTCTTTCTTCTTCTTCATGTTGTTGTAGGTGCGAACAACCATGAACAGGACAAAAGCGATGATGAGGAATTCGATAATGGCGTTGATAAACACACCGTAGTTCAGCGTTGCAGCTCCCGCTTCCTGCGCTTCAGCCAGGGTCGCGAACTTGCCGGCACCCAGAACGATGAAACGATTGGCAAAGTCGACACCGCCCGTAATCAGGCCGACAACCGGCATGATGATGTCATTAACCAACGACTTGATGATGGCATTGAACGCAACACCCATTACGAAGGCTACGGCAAGCTCGATTACATTGCCGCGCTCAATAAACTCGCGAAATTCTTTAATCATGAGGTGGGATCTTCCCTATACTTCCAAGATTGTGGACCCGATTGTTTCCCGGGCCTCTAAGCCTCGGTGCGCTTCCGCGACCTCAGCAAATGGCAGCCGCCGCCCGATGACAGGTTTAACGTCACCAGACTTAACGACATTGAACAGATCCCCCGCAACTCGATTGAGCTGCGCCCGGGAAGCTATATACGCGAAAAGTGTTGGCCTTTGCATGTATAAAGAGCCTCGGGAAGCCAACATAGCTGGTGAAAAGTTGGTAATCGGCCCCGAAGCGTTGCCGTAAGTGATGAAAAACCCGAAAGGCTTGAGGCAATCGAGTGAGCCTTCGGCCGTAGATTGGCCCACGGAATCGTAAACAACGGGCACACCGCCGCCAGACAATTCACGCACCTGCTCCACCCAATCGTCGTTGCGATAATTAACGCAATGGGTGGCTCCGTGGTCGAGGGCAAGCTGGCACTTCTCCGCCGTACCTGCCGCGCCGATCATCTTGACACCCAGCGCCTTTGCCCACTGACAGGCAAGCAAACCAACACCCCCCGCTGCGGCGTGGAACAAACACGTCTGACCGGGTTGAATGGCGTAGGATTGTTTGAAGAGGTACTGCACGGTCATCCCCTTGAGCATGATCGCAGCAGCGGCTTCGTTCGACACACCTTCGGGCAGCACAACCACCTTGTCGGCATCAATCAGTCGCTCTTCGGCATAGGCGCCATTGTTAACGTAAGCCACGCGATCACCGACCTTAAAGCCATTGACGCCCTCGCCCACGTCCGTCACGTGACCGGCACCTTCGGCCCCCAGAACAAAGGGCGTTTCTGTGCCGTACAGACCTTCACGGAAATAGACGTCGATGTAATTCAGACCGATGTGAGTGTTGCGAATGCGAAGCTCTCCAGGGCCGGGCATGCCGACGTCGCGGTCTTCGATTGTCAGGGCTTCCAAGCCACCGGTTTTGTGAATGACAACGGCTTTGCTCATGTCGTTCCTCCCTCGGGGCCACGCCTGCCGCCCCTGCTGAATGGTCATTGAACTGATCTTGCCCGATTTTTGGCGCATAAAAAAGCATCAGATTCTGACTAATCGGTTGCAAGATTTCGGTCTTTCTCCACAATGGCGCATCTCAAACCGACCAAGCACCGAGACCTGTAGTCCATGGCACCAAACGAGCCTTCCGGGGCGGTTCGTTCATCCGTTCTGAATATTGGCGCGGCCTTTTTCATTCTGACCGTTGTGATCGCAGCCCTGGCTCTGGGTC
>JBMTIF010000269.1:0-4193 GCA_049437045.1 Alphaproteobacteria bacterium
TCTCTTCCAGCCCCGGTCGCTTGTTCGCCATTCTCGGTCCTCCGTTTCCTAAACATAGCGGTGGACCAGTTCAGATGGGGAGGCTCAACACTAATTTGAGAACGTTCTCAAAATTTTGTTGACAGAATCGCTCGACTCTATGAGAACGGGTCTCAATCGAGGGAGAATGGCCTAGTGAATTTGCCCAAGAAACGATACACGATTATTGATGTGGCGCAGGAGGCGGGAGTATCAAAGGCGACAGTTGCGCGCGTCATGAGTAGTGGTAGCGATGTTTCTGTCAAGGAAGACACCCGGAAACGAGTTCTGAAAGCAGCAAAGAAAGTTGGATACGTTCCCAACAGAATCGCAGCCAGTATGCGTTCGCAACGTACTTATTCGGTGGCGATCTCTATCCCCGACATATCGAACCCGTTCTACCCGGCGATGGTTCGCGGTGCCCAGGATGTCCTGTCGGCGCAAGGCTACAATCTGTTGATGTTTAACAACGACTGGGATGCTGACACCGAGACAAGTCATATCGACGCCATGAGAAAGCATATGGTCGATGGCATATTGCTGTCTCCAGCTCAGTCTGATCTTGACCTGGTGGCGCTGAGTCCGACGCCGGTTGTCATTCTGGGCCGCGGGCTGGATTACCCGGAGTTTCCGTCTGTCGGGAATGACAGCGTTGGCGGCACCACACTTGCGCTTAGCAGGTTTTGGGAGCTTGGCCATCGCAGGATCGGTCTAATCACAGGTGGTTCGCACCGTGCCACGGCATCTTCGCGTCAGGAAGCCTATTATCAGTTCCATGAAGAGAAGAGCATTGAGATTGACGAGGGTCTGATCGCCTGGACTAAGTTCAGCGTCCGGACTGCAGACTCGATTGGTTTCGCTCGCGAGGCTGCCACGGCGCTTTTGATGAAGCCTGACCGGCCATCGGCAATCTTTGCGTCGAATGACGTTCTGGCACTTGCCGTATTGCAGGTGGCAAGAGCGAACGGAATTCGCGTTCCCGAAGAGCTTTCGGTTATTGGAATGGACAATATCTTTTCAGCATCGGTTTCGGCACCTGCATTGAGCACGGTTGTCAAGCAACGCTATGAAAATGGCCGCTTGGCAGCTGAGAAACTGATGACTTTGTTGCAAGGCAAATCACTGGAAGAACAGAAAAACACTCTTCTTCCGTGCCGGCTGATCGAGAGGGAAACTACATGCCCCTGCAGATAATTATTGCGCCAAAGCGTACTCTTTTTCAGACTAAAATGAGAACGTTCTCACAGTTGTCCAGCACGCAAATAACCCGCGAAGATGATCGGCGAAGTCCGCGGGACTATCACACACAACCAGCCAATATCACAAGGAGGACTATATAATGTTCAAGAAACCAGTACGGAAATTGTTGGGCTCAGCGCTCATCGCGGCAACAATGTTTGGGGCCGCATCAGCCAATGCAGAAGTTTCCTTCGAAGGGCAGACCATCACTATCGTCATACCGTTCAAAGAAGGTGGTGGCACCAGCCGGGTTTTCCGCTTCTTCCAGCCTTATTTGTCGAAATACCTGCCGGGCAATCCAGTTGTTCAGCTTCAAAACATCCCAGGTGGCGGAACTATCAAGGGGGCCAACTTCTTCCACAACAACCAGAACCCAGACGGCACTTTCCTGTTGGCGACCTCATCGTCCGTAAACATACAGCAAGCGACCGGAAACGATCTGGCCGAGTTTGACCTGTCGGAGTACCGCCCGGTTATGTCACTGGCCACGACTACCCACTGGTTCACAAGATCCGACCTTGCCAGCGGACCCAACGATATTTCGGGCTTGCAGGCGCGGGAGCTTTCACTGTTCCCGTTCAAGACCGCATCTTCTGCCGATCTGTTCCATCTTTGGATTTATGAC
Organism: Alphaproteobacteria bacterium; assembly: GCA_049437045.1. Classification (GTDB taxonomy): domain Bacteria; phylum Pseudomonadota; class Alphaproteobacteria; order UBA7985; family UBA7985; genus UBA7985. The sequence goes on from JBMTIF010000269.1 coordinate 1,883, forward strand.
AAACTGGGCATCAACGCACGTCCGATCCCGGGGCTTTCAACATCTGAAGGTTTTCAGTCCTTCCTACGCGGAGAGCTGCAGATGGCATCGCAGGGCACTTCAGGCTTCCTAAGCAAAGTCGTGCCAGAGATTGATGCCGGAAACGCTGTCCAGTTCATGACCCTTGGCGTTCTGCAAGCCGACGGGTCAGTTGCGCACCCATCCTACAGCTCAGATGCAATCACCTTCCCGGAGATGTACGAGAAGGTAAATGGTATGCCTCTGGAAGGTGAAGATCTTGAAGCGTTCAAGGTTATCGCCGCAAATTGGGGCCCGGCATCCAAGGGCCTGTTCTTGCCGACAGGCACGCCGCAAGATGTTGTGGATGCTTGGCGTGAGGCAATCCAGAAGATGACCGAAGATCCGCAGTTCATCGCGGATGCGCCGGGTAATATCGGGCCGTTCCCTGTCGTGATTGGTGAACCCGTGGAAGAGATTTTTGCAAACGCCGTGAACCTCTCTGACGCCAGCAAGTCGCAATTCAACGCCGCGCTGAAGAAATACGGTATGACATTCCGCATTCCGTAAGCTAGGATCTGCACTGCCTGGTCCCGGCTCAGGCCGGGGCAGGTACACGAACATATTTTGCCCAGGGAGTAGCCTCTTGGAAATGTTCATTGCCGCCTTGTTTGAGCTGTTTCAGCCAACGCATTTTCCCTATCTCCTGCTTGGGGTACTGCTTGGCCTGACACTTGGGATTTTGCCCGGTCTCGGCGGAACGTCCGCACTCGCGATCCTTTTACCATTCATTTACACTTTTGAGCCCGGCGTTGCACTGGCCATGATGATAGGCGCATTGGCGCCAACCACGACATCCGACACGTTTCCGGCCGTTCTGTTGGGTATTCCTGGCACTGCAGGCAGCCAGGCAACTGTCTTGGACGGGCATCCTATGGCCAAGCGCGGCGAAGCGGCCCGGGCGCTTTCCGCTGCCTTTCTGGCATCACTTTTCGGCGGCGTGTTTGGTGCGCTGATCCTGAGTATTTCCATCGTCTTCGCCCGACCAATCATCATGGCATTCGGATTTGGCGAACAGTTCCTTCTGATCCTTCTGGCGCTCTTGATGGTCGGAGCGCTGACCGGGGCCAATTTCCTAAAGGGCATCGCAAGTTGTTTTGTCGGATTGGTGATCGGCACAATCGGGTTGGCTGAGATCACTGGCGACCCAAGGTTCACTTTCGGCACGCTTTACCTTCGTGACGGCTTTCCGCTGATCGTCATGGGACTGGGACTGTTTGCAGTTCCCGAAATCGTCGGACTACTGCAATCGCGGTCGACAATCGCCGGCGGCGGCAAACTAAAGATCGGTTGGCTTGATGGATTGCGCGATGTGACTAAAAATTGGTTCCTGGTTCTACGGTGTTCGTCCCTCGGTGTAATGGTCGGTGCACTCCCAGGGCTCGGTGGCACTGTTGTTGACTGGATCGCCTATAGCCACGCGAAACAGACAGTCAAAAACCCCGAAAAATTGGGAACCGGGGACATTCGAGGCGTCATCGCACCTGAATCGGCAAATAACGCAAAAGAGGGTGGCGCGCTGATCCCGACGATCCTGTTCGGCATCCCCGGCTCGGGCAACAAGGTTCTTTTGCTCGGTGGCTTGATTTTGGTTGGCATCGAACCCGGGATTGAAATGGTGACCACCCAGCTTGATGTGACCTACCTGATCATTTGGTCACTGGCAGTCGCCAACGTCATCGGCGCAGGCCTATGCATCTTTCTTGCCCGCCCCATGGCCCAGCTCACCCGCGTGCCGTTCTACATTCTCGCTCCAGTCCTGATCGCGCTGATTTTCTTCGCGACGTTCAACGCTAGCCGGGATTGGATCGACTTCTTTTCTCTGATGGTCTTCGGCGCAATTGGCGTGGTTTTCAAAGCATTCGGCTGGTCGCGACCAGCGTTGCTGATTGGGTTCTTCCTGGCGTCAAAGATCGAACTTTTGAGCTATCAGGCAAATGCTGCCTATGGCTGGTCTTTCCTGACACGTACTGGTTCGCTGCTCCTGGTTGCGCTGGCGCTTGCCACAATTGTGTTCCTGATCCGCCAAAAGGGGTCCGAAGTTGCGGAATCGTCGCGAAGCGACCAAAAGGGACAGCTGATTTTTACGGGGGTTTTAGCGCTGTTTCCAGCAGCCATGATCCTCGCGATCATCGAACTCGATCCCCGGGCGAACGTCTTTCCGATGGCACTGAGTGGAGCCCTGCTGATCATGCTTTTCATGATTGCGGGGCTTCAAGCGATGCGGCTCAACCCGACGACAAGCAAAACCGTC
>JBMTIF010000270.1:0-4185 GCA_049437045.1 Alphaproteobacteria bacterium
CTGGCCTGTGCATGGTCCAGAAATTCCGCGCTGTAATGCGGGTTTAGGCGAGAGTATTTTTCAAGGTAAAGCTTGGCATAAAGCTGCGCAGCGCGCTGGAACTCCCCGCTGGAAAAGGTGGTGCCGCTCCGCTGCTCAAAGCGACCATCGGAGAGAAGTTTGGCATCTTTGGCTTCATCGCTGGTCCATTCCTGATCGATGGCATAATCGCGGAGGAAGACTTTACGCATGGGAAACAGCGTCAGCCCCGCTTCGTCGAAGCTTTTGAGCAAATGGCCGTGCGCAGCTTGGTTTACCGAACGCAAGACAGGGACAAAGCCACCTGCTTCCGTCCCTGCTGAGTCAAAAAGCTCTAGCCACTGTTCAGCGGATGCTGGCGGTAAAATGTTGGTAGCGACCAGCCAGTTATTGAGCTGTATCTGACGATCCAACCCTGTTGTCGCAATCAAGGGTCTGACAGCTGCGAGTAAACCGTGTCCGCTGATCCGAAAAAGTAGGTTCCTCGTGAGGCGATCCAGCTCCTCGACCCCATATTCCAGAAACGCCCGGCTGGGCGAGTTGATATAGCACGTTCGGCGCAGGCCATCGTTTCGACTGGCCGGGATGGTCCAGTCCCCGACTTTCAGCGTGAAAACCCCAGTCTCAAGATTACCCACCAAGGCCTTTATGCCCTGCTGGTTAACCAGTTCAGCGAGGTTCTGTGCTGCGTTTTTCATCATGGCTCAGGGTATATTTCATCCACAGCTAACACCTTAGTTTTATAATTAGACATTGACAAGTTATATTCTAGACCACATGTTTTTGGCGTAAGCTGGAAATGAAAATGCCTTGAGGAGCAAACCGTGAGTGCGAATAGTCGTAACGCGGCATCAGCAGCCATAACCGGATGGGGTCACGCCTTGCCAAAGGCCTTGGTGACGTCTGAAAGCCTGGAAGAGACCCACGGTCTCCAGCCCGGTTCCCTGGTTGCAACAACCGGCGTGAAGACCCGATACATCGCTGATCGTCTGGGGGCAGAAAGCCAGGTGGAGTTGGGTTTGCGCGCGGCGCGCTCGGCGCTGGAGCGTGCCGACATTTCTGCGCAGAGCCTCGACCTGATTATCGCCGCTTCTGCAGTGCCCCAACAGTTGATTCCAAGCACGGCACCACTCTATCAGCGCGGTCTCGGACTGCCGGATGCCGCCTGTCAGGTCTTGGATGTCAACACGACCTGCTTGAGCGCGCTTTCCGCTCTCGATATCGCTGCCAGTTTTCTCGAAACCGGACGGGCCACCCGTGTCCTGATCGTCAGCAGTGAACTCGCCACCTGTGCGCTACCGTGGAAAACGGCGCCTGAGGTCGCGAGCCTTTTCGGTGATGGCGCTGCAGCTTGGGTGGTTGAACTCTCGCAAAGCCGGGGTTTGATCGGTGCGGCCTTTGAGAGCTTTCCATCGGCTTATGACGCCTGTCAGCTGCCTGTGGGCGGCACGCGGAACTCGCCCCATGACGATAGCGCGCATTTCCTGGAGCAAGCTTTTTTCCAGATGACCGGAGATTCCTTGTTCAAGCTTGTACGCGGCCATTTTTCAGATTTCCTCGATGGCTTTCTGGATCGCGTTGGATGGAGCCGCGGAGACGTCGATTTCTTTGTTCCGCATCAGGCTAGCCCACTGAGCCTGCTACACATGGCGCGCGCGTTTCAGGTGCGGCCCCACCGCTATATTGACTTGACCCGAACCCACGGAAACCAGATCGCAGCATCCATTCCCACAGCGTTTTCTCATGCGCGGCAGGAAGGGAGGATCAAGGATGGTTCCCGCGTTCTAATGCTGGGGACGTCTGCGGGGGTGCAATTCGGTGCAGCGGCGCTGATTGCCTGATGAGAGTACTGGTCACAGGTGCGACAGGATTTCTGGGAAGTCGCTGCATGCGCGTTCTGGCGGACCGGGGCTTCAGTCCCATCGGAACAGGCCGACAGACCGCTCGCGCGCCAGAGGGTTTTGAGTTTGTGGGTGCCGACCTTAGCCGTGCTGAAACGCTGGCGGCCCTGCCGAAGGTTGCGGCGGTTGTGCATTGCGCAGCGCGTTCTTCGCCTTGGGGGCGTGGTGAGGATTTTGAACGTGACAACGTGCTGGCAACAGCAAACTTGCTGCAATGGGCCGAGAAAACAGGCGTCACGCGCTTTGTCCACATCTCGACCCCGGCGCTTTATTTCGCTTTCAGGGACCAATTCGATGTCGGAGAGGACGCGCCGCAGGATCGACCCATCAACCTTTACGCCAAAACCAAAGCACAAGCCGAACAGGTGGTGCAGGCCAGCCCGCTTTCGACGCTTATTCTGCGGCCAAGAGCCATTTATGGACCCGGAGATACGGCTCTACTGCCGCGTCTGGAACGAGCAATAGCCGCAGGTCCACTGCCTCTGTTACGTGACGGAGCAGCACTTACAAATTTGACCCATGTCGACGATGTATGTGACGCTATTGCAATATCATTAAAATATGACACTAATTATCCTGTATTAAATATTGCAGGTGATGAGGCTGTAAAACTAAAATCTCTCGTAGAGAAAGTTGCTGAATATCGCGATTTAAAACTGCGATGGCGCGCTATGCCAACACCTTTGGTTTTTGGGGCTGCGAAAGGTTTGGAGTGGGTCTATCGGGGTTTGAGCCTGTCCGGTGAACCTCGGTTCACGCAGTATAGTGCCGGTATATTCGCTTTCTCACTTACGCTGAGTGTGCACCGCGCAAAAAGCGAATTGGGTTGGGTGCCAAAGGTTTCGATTGACCGCGGTCTTGAGAGTGCATTGGGGATGCAGGAGCTGTCAAAGTGAAAGTAGAGATGTACAACAGCGCAACGATCACAGCGCCAGGCCGATTGTTCGATCCATCGCGGTCATGGGCGAGTGTTGGTCTATCTGTGCGCTACGGCGTTTTTGAGCACCCGGTTCTGGGCCTGACTTTGATAGATACGGGCTATGGGGCGCGGTGTTTTGGTTCAGGCGCGCGGAAGTCGTTTGGGCTGTGGTTATACACGCTGATTTTTCAGGCCAAACTCCACCCGGAAGGGCAGGTTCAGAGGGTTCTGGCGAAAAAGGGGTTCGTACCAGAAGACGTTAAAACCATTATCGTCAGCCATTTGCATGCCGATCATGTCAGCGAGTTAAAGAGCTTTGTGAATGCTCGGTTCATTGGGTCTCGTTTTGCTTTGGAAACCATCAGAAGTGCTGGTTGGAAAGCTCCGATGAGCCACGGAACATTCCCTGAATTGCTGCCAGAGGACTATGCCAGCCGGCTGGAACCAGTTGAAGACCTACCGACTTGCGAGCTTCCTGATGATCTGGGCACTGGCTGGGATCTCGTGCCGGGTGAAGTTGCTTTGGTTCCACTGGACGGGCACGCCACGGGGCATTTTGGCGTCTATTTCCGCGCCAAAAATCTGCTCTATGCGGTTGACGCGCATTGGGTTTTGAGCGGCTTGGCCAACGAACAGCCCTTGTTTGGTCTGCCCAAACAAATCGCGGTCAATGCCGATGCGGCAGAGCAATCCTTGAACCGGCTGCGTGCCTTTCAGCGGGCGGGCGGGACCGTCATTCTGTGCCACGAGCCAACAGGTAGTTCTCTTGATGTCGGGTAGTCCAAATTGGCGGGTCTTCAGGGCCTATCTCTATGCCCGAAGGCTGAATTGGAAGCTACGCAACCGATCTTTGCTCAGGTCGCACCAAAGCGAAGAGATGCAGCGCTGGCGCGACTACGTCAAAGACGCCTTTCCACGCCACGATCCTGATACGCTGAAGATGGATAAAGCCACATTGATGGGTGATTTCTCCGCTTACAATCTGGAGCGGCTGACGGCTGAGGAAGTGCGTCAAAAACTGTCTGAAGGCTATGTTCATCACGATATCGCCTGTGGCGCTTCTACCGGAACGTCAGGCAACCGCGGTTTCTATGTCATTACAGATGCAGAACGCTACAAGTGGCTGGGCATTATTCTGGCAAAAGCGCTTCCCGAGATATGGCGAGTCCAGCACCGTGTGGCCATCATCCTCCCGCAAAATTCGGCTCTGTATCAAACAGGTAATCAGACGCCGAGGCTCAAGGTTCAGTTTCATGATCTGACCAACGGACCAGAAGTTTGGGGGCCATCGCTGCTGGAGTTCGATCCGACCGTGATTGTTGCCCCACCCAAAGTGTTGCGATGGCT
>JBMTIF010000271.1:0-4163 GCA_049437045.1 Alphaproteobacteria bacterium
GTAATCTTTGACGAACCAACGTCTAAGACCCCGTATAAGCCGCTATGTGAACGAGACGTTCGCATAGACTTAAATTTTATCCATCAAATACACGCCCAAAACGGACGCAAAATTCATTCAAAAAACGGCCTGCAAAAACGCAGGAACCAGCTCGAGTCCAACCCTGAAAAATAGGAGGGACTCCATCACGCCTTATAATGTAACCGAATCTTCATCAGTAGTTAAGCTATTTTCGCTACTATCCTGAAAAAACGTCGAAACATGTTTTTTTGTTGAGAACAAATCACGACCGTCTTCTTCGGATTCGTTTCGCTTGCGAACGATCATCCGATCAGGAACCCGCAGATCGATGTTCACGATGTCCCGGTTGAAGAGACCAAAGCGGCCTTCGGCGTCGGCGAGGCGGCGCAGCGCAAGGTCTGCATTATCGCCAGGCAATTGTACTTTGATGCCAAGCGTCAGGAACAGGTCCCACCGTCGATCCCCCCGACGCTCTGCCGCAACAACGTACTGTCGGATCGAAGGCACGATATTCAACACGGACACCAGTTCAGCAGCCGCACTTGCCGCACCGTCCCCTGATACCACGGGTAAATCGAGGAAGTCGGAGGGGGATTGATCGATGATGACCTCCCCACGCGTATCGATGACATGGTGAAGGTCATTGCTCTGCCAGATCGCCATCGGGATCCGTTCAATGACATTGACGGAAATGGTTTTGGGGAGGATGCGTTCAACTTCTGCCCGTTCCACCCAAGGCAACCCTTCGATCCGCAGCTTTGCGTCTGTGGGGTCAATGGCCAAGATGGGGTCGCCGTAGTAGGCACCGACTGCGGCAACAATGTCAGATTCGCGCGTATAGCGGCGACCGGATATGGAGAATTCCTCGATACGCAGTCCAACGGCAGATCCAGCCACTTGGGCCGCTTGTGCGCCGCGGATGCTGGCAATGTCCATTCTGCCACTGTACCAGGTCCACGCCACGGCGCTTATGATCGCCACGACCAGCACCAAAGGGCTGGCCACGCGCAGGAACCCGGAAATCCGCCGATGACGGGATTCACGGTTCAGCTTTCGGCGCCGTTGTTCCAGCGCAGACTCAGGGACTTCTTCTTCGTCACGGGCGTAATCCGCACCACCATCGAACCTACGGTCGCTGTAATTGACCTTATGCGCCTCCGAAGAGGCTTCGACGTGTCCGTCTTTCCGCCAAAATCCAATCAGGCGTCGCATTCCGCGTTTTCAACCATCCATGCCACAAGGGCTTTAAAATCCATTCCCGTCGCTAAAGCTTGCTCCGGCAAGAGGCTGAGCGGTGTCAGCCCCGGCTGTGTATTTACCTCAAGAATCGCGATTCGACCAGAGTCGTGATCGTATCTGTAGTCTGCACGGCTTGCTCCGCGGCATCCAAGTGCCGCATGAGCGGCTTCTGACCAGCGTAATAACTGGTGCGCCACATCGGTGGGAAGATCAGTGGGATTGACCACATGCTCGGTCTGAGCATCCGCGCTGTACTTGGCTTCATAATCGTAAAAGGCGGTCTTGGGCTTGAGTTCGGTAATGGCCAAAGCGCGGGGTTCTTCGCCTTTGGCCTGCAAAACCGAAACCGTGAGTTCTCGACCCGGTACAAACTCTTCAGCCATCAGGGCGCCGTACTTGTCTAAGTCAGACAGGTCCAGATTATCGCCTGGAAAAACGATTTTGACCCCAACCGATGAACCTTCCTGAGCCGGCTTGATCACGAATGGACGGGGTAGGGGGTCGCTGCGTCGCAGTTGATCCAAGGTTACTGTCACGTCGTGGACGACTGGAATGCCTGCGGCCGCGAAAAAGTGCTTGGAAAGCTGTTTGTCCATCGCCAATGAAGAGGCAAGAACGCCGGAATGCGTGTAGGGGACTTTTGAGAAGTTCAAGATGCCCTGAATGTTACCGTCCTCGCCCCACTTGCCGTGCAGCGCGTTGAAGACCACGTCCACCCCGGCCAGCGCCGTGGGTAGCTTTTCGCCCACATCCCAACTCGGATCGAACGGGATCACGCGGTAGCCCCCAGCCTCAAGCGCTTGCTTAACGGGCGCTCCGCTTGCCAGCGAGACTTCGCGCTCTGCCGACAGGCCACCAAGCAGCAGGAGTACGGTCTTGCTCACAGTCCCAGGTTCTCCTCGGCTTTCGTCACGGCACGACCCGGCGCAAAGTCACCCAAGCGACGGATTTCCCAATGCAGCAGTACACCGCTGTCCTCATACACGCGCTGGCGCACCGTTTCGCCCAACTGTTCAATGTCGTAAGCCGTGGCGTCACCGGTGTTAATCAAGAAATTGCAATGTTTTTCAGAGACTTGAGCGCCACCAATCTGCAATCCACGGCACCCTGCGGCGTCAACGTGTTTCCACGCTGAAGGCCCGTGCGGTGCATCCTGTGGCGGGTTTTTGAAGGTGGAACCGCCGGTTTTTTCCCGGATCGGCTGGGTCGCCTCGCGGGTTTCCTGAACGTGTGCCAGCTCATCCTGAAGCGTCTCCGGATCGCCACGCTCGCATTGGTACGTGGCGGATAAGAACATCCAGTCTGCAGGCAGCTCACAATGGCGATAGCTCAGGCCGAGTTGCTCGGCAGGAAGATCGACGATTTCACCTTCCGGCGAAAGCGCTGTCGCTGAAACCAGATGTTGCTTTGTGTCGCCGCCATGAGCGCCTGCATTCATCCGCAAAGCACCACCGATGGTGCCGGGAACGCCCACATAGAAGCCTAGCCCCCGTAGCCCTTCTCGAGCGGCGGTTTTGGCGACGCTGGCGTCCAGTGCCGCGGCTCCGGCTGTCAGCCTTGTCCCATCGACTTCGATGCGTCCAAACTCTTTGCCGCCCAAGCGGATCACAACCCCTGAATAACCGCCATCGCGCAGCAGCGTATTTGACCCCACCCCCAACACGTAGACGGGGACGTCTGCGGGCTTATTAGCAATAAAATGTGCGAGGTCGTCGGGGTCTGCGGGGCGATAGAAAACCTGTGCTGGACAACCCACCCGAAACCATGTCAGCGGCGCGATTTCGTGGTTTTCGCGGTAGCTGCCTCTGACGTCAGGCAATCGGTCAACGAGCGCAGTCACGGTCAGCCTCGCGCCAGCGTGTCGGGCAGAGCATTGGCCCAAGCCGTAATGTTTCCCGCGCCCAGGAAGACAACAAGATCGCCGGTCTGCGCATTTTCGCGCACCCAGTCGGTAATTTCGGCTTCAGTGCTGACATGGCGCGCACTGCGATGCCCGCGCGCCTGAATGCCAGAAACCAGAGCAGGACCGTCGATGCCTTCAATCGCCGGCTCACCGGCGGCGTAAACATCCGCAATCATCACCGTGTCAGCTTCGTTGAAGCAGGTGCAGAAGTCCTCAAACAGGTCATTCAGGCGAGAAAAACGGTGCGGCTGATGGATTGCATGGATCTTTCCACCGGTGCTTTTCACCCTTTGGCGTGCAGCGCGAAGGACAGCGGTGATTTCAACCGGATGGTGGCCGTAGTCATCAACAATGGTGATGTCGTTCCACTGGCCCGTGATGGTGAATCGGCGTTTTACGCCACCAAAGCCTTCGAAGCCCTTTTGGATTTCGTCCGGTTCAACGCCCAGTTCTAGCGCCACTGCAATGGCGGATACGGCATTGGAAACGTTGTGGTCGCCAAACATGGGCAGCTTGATGTCTGCGATCACGTGGCTTGCGCCTGATACGCTGACGCGTTCGCTGACGTGCACGTCGAACACCATTCCCGCACCATCGCTGCGCACGTTCACGGCCCTCAGGTCGGCCTGCGGGTTGAAGCCATAGGTCAGAACCCGCCGGTCTTCGACCATGGGGAGTAATCCCTGCACCGTCTCATCATCCGTACAGGCGACGGCAAAACCGTAGAACGGGATATTGCCCATAAAGGCGCGAAACGCCTCGTGTAGAGCGTCTACACTGCCATAGTGGTCCAGATGTTCCGGGTCGATATTGGTGACGACTGATACAGTCGCGGGCAGCCGGGTAAAGGTGCCGTCACTCTCATCGGCTTCTGCAACCAGCCAGTCGCCTTCGCCCAAGCGTGCGTTGGTGCCGTATGCGTTAATGATGCCGCCGTTGATCACCGTCGGATCCTTGCCGCCCGCATCCAGCAGGCAGGCGATCAGTGACGTGGTCGTGG
>JBMTIF010000272.1:0-4142 GCA_049437045.1 Alphaproteobacteria bacterium
CAGCCATCGGACTTAGGCCTCCTTACCAATCACAATCATTTCGTCAGAAGCGAAGAAGTACTTCGGCACCGGCAGGTTCGCTGGAGATGGACCCTTCCGGATCCGGCCAGACGTATCGAACTGCGAGTTGTGGCATGGGCAGAAGTAGCCACCGAACTCACCGCGCTTTTCACCCGCTGCCGTACCTTGTGGCGGACAGCCCAGGTGTGGGCACTGCAGGCGCAGAACCAGCCACTCGGGGCGCTGAACGCGCTCGGCATCGGTTTGTTGATCGCGCAGGTTCTCAGAGTCACCTGCAATCGCTGCGGCGATCTCAGCCGCCGTCCGGCGACGCACGGAGTATTTCTTGCGGCCAGCTGTGGCGACAATGCCTGAGCCCTCAGCGATACCTTCCAAAGACACCTCGATGACCCCACCGCCCGCGACATCACGAGTTGGGGTCATTGTGCGTACCAGAGCCACGCCGGCAGAAGCAGCACCGATGCCTGCCATTGCCATGGTAGACAAAACGATGAAGTTCCGGCGATCCGGGTTTGCGACGTCGGTCGGCGTTCCAGCCATTGGCGAAGTCCTTCTACATTAATACTGAGCGATGCCTGCCAGCGCCGACAAACACCACCGCGAAGAGAGGCAATTTCTGCATCAACCCGTTCGAGATGCCCTCGAACAATTCCTTGGTTTGACAGCATGCCAAACTCCGGCCGATATGACGCAGGGAACGCCCCATTTATCCAGTTGTGTCACGGCTCTACCAAAGCCCCTGTTTAGGGTCTAGTCCCGCTATTCGATAAGCTGTTATTCGAGTTTACTCACTAATCAATCACCACGGGCCATTTGTGCGCTCTTTCTGGACCTTTTTTGATGCTGATTCAGCCCTCTATCGCATTGTTTGAACCGGATATTCCACAAAATGCGGGCTCTATCATGCGGCTTTGCGCCTGCCTGAACCTGCCCATGCATATCATCGAACCCTGCGGCTTTTTGCTCGATGACCGAAAGTTGCGCCGTGCAGGGATGGATTATCTGGCCGGAGTGTCGCTCAGCCGACACATGAACTGGACCGCTTTCGAGGAGTCGTCTGGCGACCAGCGGCGTATTCTTGCCTCGGCTCATGCTGAGACCCTGCTGCCTGACTTTGATTTTGCGCCCGGGGACATCATTGTCATGGGCCGCGAAAGTGCCGGCGCACCGGACTATGTGCACGAGGCGTGTCAGCATCGCGTGCGCCTGCCTCTGGTTCCGGGGCAAAGATCCATAAATGTAGCACAGGCCGCGAGCATCTTTGCCTTTGAGGCCTGCCGCCAACTCAACTGGTTCACCCATCTGGGAGACAAAGACCGTGACTAAACCCGCAAGCAGCGCTGACGACCAACAATGGTGGAAAGGGTCGACACCTCTTCCCGATGACGATGCGCTGGCCAGCCGTAAGCAGCAGGCCGAAGACTGGTTTCGTGGGTTACGCGATCGCATCTGCGCGGACTTTGAGGCGCTGGAACGGTCCTGCACGCTGGACCATCCTCAAACCGAGGGCATTGAACCCGGTTCTTTCAAACGCACAGCCTGGGACCGTCCACAAGGCGGTGGCGGCGTCATGTCTGTGATGAAGGGGCGCGTTTTCGAGAAGGTGGGCGTGAACATCTCGGTGGTCTCCGGCGAGTTCAGTCCCGAGTTTGCCAAATCCATACCCGGCGCTTCTGATAACCCGGCCTTCTACGCCACTGGCATCAGTCTGGTTGCACACATGCATTCACCGTTGGTTCCGGCAGTTCACATGAACACCCGCATGATCGTGACCACCAAGGGGTGGTTTGGTGGCGGTGCTGATCTCACCCCCATGCGTCCACGCGATGCCGATACCGAGCACTTTCACGGCACGCTGAAGGGAGCCTGCGATTCACACCACGCGGATTATTATCCAGCATTCAAGGAATGGTGTGACCGCTATTTCTTCTTGCCGCACCGCAACGAGCCGCGCGGGGTGGGGGGGATTTTCTACGATTATCTCGATACCGGCGACTGGGATGCCGATTTCGCCTTTACCCGTGATATCGGAGAAGCCTTCCGCGCTGCCTACGTGCCATTGGTGAAGCAGCACTACGAAACGCCTTGGACCGACGAAGACCGTCAGCACCAGCTGTTTAGACGGGGGCGTTACGTCGAATTCAACCTGCTGCACGACCGCGGCACGCTGTTTGGCTTGAAGACCGGTGGCAACGTCGACGCGATCCTGATGTCACTTCCCCCGGCAGTTGGCTGGGACTGACCACGAAAAAAGGCGGCCTCCACCGGGAAGCCGCCTTTCAGCAAAACAATGCTTGTTCTCCAGCCTAGAACTGGGACGCGCGCACTTTTTCCAGCAGGAAGTCACGGAACACGTTGACGCGCTGGGTTGAGCGAAGCTCTTCGGGGTAAACGAAGAACGCCTGGAACGACGGCCCTTCGATTTCCGGGAGCACGCGTACCAGACGATCACGGCCTTCGACCATGTAGTCCGGGATCGCCGCGATGCCTGCACCTTCTTCAACAACATTCCGGATTGCGAAGATGTTGTTCAGGGACATGGCCGGACGGCGCTTGCCCGTTTCGCGGCCAGCGGTTTCCAGCCAGTTCAGATCTGGAACCGGTGGACGTGTGTCGGTACCGAAAATGATGATCCGGTGCTGATCCAGATCGGTCAGCGAGGACGGCGTACCGTACTCATCAAGATATTCCGGAGACGCATAGATGTGGCTGTGCGCTTCAAACAGCGGACGCTGGATCAGGTCCGGCTGGTGAGGGGGGTACAGTCGAATCGCAATGTCGGCCTGGCGCATGGACAGGTCGAGTTCCTTGTCTTCAAGGATCAGGTGCAGTTCGATTTCTGGGTACTTGGCCATGAACTCCGCCATCAGCGGGGCAAGCCACGTGCTCCCCAACGCAACGGTAGCGGTTACGCGCAGGTCGCCAGATGGAGAGTCCTTTGAGTCGCGAAGGCGCGCCTCAACCAATGACAGCTTACCGAACACTTCGTGAGCTGTATTGTACAGCAGTTCACCCTGTTCGGTCAGGATCAAACCGCGCGCATGGCGGTGAAATAGAGTGGTGGAAAGACTTTCTTCCAGAGCCGAAATCTGCCGACTGACGGCTGATTGGCTGAGGTTCAGGTCTTCACCAGCGTGTGTGAAGCTACCTGCTTCAGCAACGGCGTGGAAAACACGGAGTTTGTCCCAATCCATGGGGAATCCTTCAAAAGGCGGTACAGATATTTAGGCAATTTCTTAAGCCCTGCCTTTTTTGCATGGCTTCATGCCCTGAAGTCAAACGTAAAACATGAATTTACGCCCAAAGAGTCGTGATTTTGGCAATAAAGCCGTATTCAGGCCGTTTTTTTCATTGAGTGCGTTAGGTTTTTGCATAGTGCGCGGCAGAAAGACCCCAACAGGGACTGGATCGACGAGCGGTGCAAAGCCCCATTCTTCGGCTGGAATTTGCCAACAAAAAAGGGCCAAGCGCGTTCAGCTTAGCCCCTTTTTGAGAAATGATTTCGAACCCTGTTGGCTTTAGAGGTTCATGGCTTCGAGTGCGCTGCCGGCATCATCCATTTCATTGCCAGAAAGCGCTTTGACCAAAGCATAGACCCGACGACGAACGATGGGGTGATTGATCTTGTAATAAGATCGTACCAGTTCCAGCGTTTCACGCTTGGCGAATGGATCCTGACCATCGGGCGTGTCGTGGTTGTGTTCATTCTCATCTGGCCGCTTGCCGCCAATAACTTCGTCGGTCATGCCTTCGTAGAAATACGAGACCGGTACATCCAGAATACGACCAAGTTCGTACAAGCGGCTCGCCGATATGCGGTTGGTGCCACGTTCATATTTCTGAACTTGTTGAAAGGACAGATTGAGCTCATCCCCCAGGGCTTCCTGAGACATGCCAAGCAAAGTGCGTCGAAGGCGCAGGCGTTCTCCGACATGAGCATCGATGGCATGCGGGGATCGGGCTGACACGCCCTTTCTTGCTGCTTCGTTCATAAATTGTATTCCGATCTTATGACGCGTTTACAATTACAACTGGCTATCCCCATTGCCGATTGCGCTTGCTCGCAATAAATACATGTTACCTCAGCGTGCGATGGCTGCTCAATCGTTCGCGCAAGTATT
>JBMTIF010000273.1:0-4137 GCA_049437045.1 Alphaproteobacteria bacterium
CTGCGGCGTTTTCCACTGCTTTGGCTACGCGCAGCAATCCGACTTCTTCGAACGTCTTACCCAGCAACTGAACACCCAGCGGGAGACCAGCTTTTGACAGGCCGACCGGCACCGAAATACCGGGGATCCCAGCCATCGACGCGGGAACCGTGAAGACATCATTCATGTACATTTCAACGCCGGTCGGCTCTTCGGTGATGCCAAAGGCGGGGCTTGGTGTCGTCGGGGTCAGGATAGCATCCACCTCGCCAAAGGCCTTGGTGAAATCCTGCGCGATCAACGTCCGCACCCGACGAGCCTTGTTGTAGTAAGCGTCATAGAAACCCGCAGACAGAACGTAAGCACCAATCATGATCCGCCGCTGGACTTCCTGACCAAATCCTTCACCGCGCGTGGTTGCGTACATTTCTTCGAGACTGGAAAACTCCGGCAAGCCTTCCGGCGCATCAGAGCGGAAACCGTACCGAACGCCGTCATAGCGTGCGAGGTTGGAAGACGCCTCAGCCGGAGCAACAATGTAGTAAGCGGGAAGCGCTGAATGGGTGTGCGGCAACGAGATATCCACGATCTCTGCCCCTTGGTCACGCAGCTGATCCGCTGTCTCCATCCAAAGCTTTTCGATTTCCTCGGGCATACCATCAACGCGGTATTCTTTAGGAATGCCGATCTTCAGCCCTTTGACGCCCGCACCCAGTTCAGCGGTGTAATCCGGAACCGGTGTGTCGACCGAAGTCGTGTCCATTGGGTCGTAACCAGCCATGGAACCCAGCAAAATACCGCAGTCCTCAACCGACCGCGCCATCGGGCCAGCCTGATCAAGCGACGAGGCGAAGGCTACGACGCCCCAGCGCGAGCAACGCCCATAAGTAGGCTTCAGACCAGTGATGCCGCAGAAAGCTGCTGGCTGACGAATTGAACCACCCGTGTCCGTTCCCGTCGCACCCAAACAGAGCCGCGCCGCAACCGCGGACGCCGAACCACCCGAAGAGCCGCCGGGAACCAGCTGCATGTCCGGCTTTTCGCTGGACTGCCAGGGATTCACGACGTTGCCGTAGTAAGACGTGGTGTTGGACGAGCCCATCGCGAACTCATCAAGGTTAAGCTTGCCGAGGAAGACCGCACCATCGCGCAACAGATTGCTTGTCACGGTACTTTCGTACGTCGGCTTGAACCCCTGCAGGATGCGCGAAGCAGCCGTGGTCTGCACCCCTTCGGTACAGAACAGGTCTTTGATACCCAGTGGAATGCCCAACAGCGCACCGTCATCACCAGCCGCACGCTTTTTGTCAGCTTCGGCGGCGGCGTCCAGTGCGGCTTCCGGGGTTGGCGTGATGTAAGCACCGAGGTCTGCGCGGGCTTCCATAGCGTCGACGCAGGATTGAGTCAGCTCAACCGAAGAAAACTTACCTTCGGCCATGCCCTTCCGCGCTTCGGCAATCGTCAAACGATTTAGTTCACTCATGTAACAGTTCCCCTATTCAACGACTTTAGGCACGGCATAAAAGTCCGTGACCCGGTCTGGGGCGTTGGCCAGAACCCGCTCGGGATAATCGCCTGCATTTACAACGTCCTTGCGCATGCGGGCAGTCGCCCCGACGACCGACGTAAGGGGCTCGACGTCATCTGTATCGATGGCGTTGAGCTGCTCAACAAAACCAAGGATGGCGGACAATTCGCCGGCCAGTCGATCCTTGTCTTCGTCTGCAACAGTAAGCCGCGCCAAGCGCGCTGCCTGTTCTACAGTTTCTCTGGTGATGCTCATTTAGGGGACTTTGTCTCAGGAAATGATGTCTATCTGTCTGATTTCTTGGTAGCAGCGTGACTATGAGCGATCAACACAAGCCCTCACCAAACAAGGGTCGAAGTTTCCAAGAAGTCGATTTGGCTGGTATGCGTGCAGCAATCGGCACGGGAGATCGGCTGCTTGGTATCGATTTTGGCGACAAAAAAATCGGAATAGCGGTTTCCGATGGTCTCCAGTCTGTGGCCTCGCCCGTTGAAACACTGGTTCGGGCCAAAAAATTCTCTGCTGACGCCGAACGCCTGCGCCAAATTATTGCCGAACGAGACGTTCGCGGGATCGTGCTGGGCTGGCCGCTGCAGATGGACGGCAGCCAGGGGCCACGTTGTCAGGCCACCATCGCTTTTGCGCGAAATCTGAGAACGCTGGCGGACATCGATTTACCGATTCTGCTTTGGGACGAGCGGTTGACCTCTGCGATGGTGGAGAAATTCCTCATCAACGACATGGACATGACCCGCAACAAACGCAGAAAGGTCGTCGATCAAATGGCCGCGGTGATCATACTGCAGTCGGCCCTAGACGCCCTTTAAGTTGATTTATTGATATTTTTTCAATCAATACGTTGACGATGGCTCGATGCTCGGTATTCAAGGGCCATGTCTTATCTCTCTCCCCATGCGATCGAACCTGCGGAACGCGGTGCCTGGTTACGCCTGATCCGAACCAAGCGGATTGGTCCGCATTCTTTCTGGTCTCTTATGGAGCGCTTTGGCACTGCCGCAGAAGCTCTTGAGGCTTTACCCGAACTTTCCATGCGAGGCGGCGCGAAGAACCCGCTGGTTCCCTTTTCCTCTGACCTTGCTGAACAAGAGTATCGCAAACTGCGGACCTTGGGCGGTACCTCATTACCACGGCAGACATGGTCTACCCGCCACTTCTGCGTCAGATCAGCGACCCCCCGCCGGTTCTTTCAGTTCTTGGCAACACAGAACATCTGCCAAAGCCGGCAATCGCAATGGTTGGCGCACGCAATGCCTCCACCAACGGGGCGAGGTTTGCCGGTAAATTGGCCGAAGGACTAGCAGCGGAAAATTTAATATAGTCTCAGGCCTCGCTCGGGGCATTGATGCGGCCGTACATGCATCGACGATCAAATCGGGAACGGTCGCTGTCGTCGCTGGCGGCGTGGATGTCATTTACCCGCGAGAGCATGGCGATCTGTACCGTGCAATTGTCGATCATTCGGTCGTGGTGGCCGAAATGCCCTTTGGAATGCAACCAACAGCCCGGCACTTCCCCCATCGCAACCGAATCATTGCCGGCATGGGTGCAGCAACAGTTGTTGTGGAGGCTGCGCATCGTTCCGGTTCGCTGATTACCGCACGCTATGCTGCCGATTTTTCCCGTGAAGTGTGCGCTGTTCCTGGCAACCCATTGGACCCCCGAGCCGAAGGAACGAACCAGCTTCTCAAAGACGGAGCGACCCTTGTTTGCAGCGCGCAAGACATTCTGGACAGCCTGCCGTCCATTGATGAATTGCACGAACCATCTGGACGCTCTGAGTCGCCGAAAACACTGACCAAATTGTCCGACGATGACGTCAGAAATGCACGAGACGCGCTGCTGAAAGTTCTCTCTCCAACACCGTACGCCATTGACGAACTCTATCGCGAATGCCAAGTACCCGCCCGATTAGGAGCGGCAGCTCTAGTGGAATTGGAGCTTGGCGGAATCGTCGAGCGCACCGCTGGAAACATGATCTGTCGCCTGATTTAGGTGCTTGACGACGCAAGCGTTAAGCAGACTTCTTATTGTTGTTAGGGCCGGAAAAAAATACATGACCGTTGTTGTCGTTGAGTCCCCATCCAAGGCAAAGACCATCAACAAGTATCTGGGCAAGGAGTTCGAAGTTTTTGCCAGCTTCGGACACATCCGTGACCTGCCTGCAAAAGATGGATCTGTTGATCCTGACAACGACTTTGAAATGTCTTGGCTGGTCGAATCTGACAGCAATAAGCGCCTGAAAGATATAGAAAAAGCACTCAAAAACCACGACCAACTGATCCTCGCGACCGACCCGGACCGTGAGGGCGAAGCGATCTCCTGGCACATTCAGGACGAGTTGGAAAAGCGCGGCAAACTCAAAGGTAAAGACGTGCAGCGCGTGGTCTTTAACGAGATCACCAAGAACGCTGTAAAAGAAGCGTTTCAGCACCCGCGCGATGTCGATCAGGATCTGGTTGACGCCTACATGGCGCGACGTGCTTTGGACTACCTTGTTGGCTTCAACCTCTCCCCAATCCTGTGGCGCAAACTCCCCGGTTCGCGTTCTGCGGGCCGAGTGCAGTCGGTCGCCCTGCGGCTGATTTCCGAACGCGAAGCTGAGATCGAAA
>JBMTIF010000274.1:0-4134 GCA_049437045.1 Alphaproteobacteria bacterium
GATGCGGTTTGATGCTGCCTATTGCAACTCACCGCTTTGCGCGCCTTCGCGCTTTGCTTTCATGTCCGGGCAGCTGATTTCCCGCATTGCTGCCTACGACAACGCCTCGGAATTTCCAGCCTCGATCCCGACCTTTGCCCATTATCTCAAGATGATGGGCTACCGGACCTGTTTGTCGGGGAAAATGCACTTCGTCGGTCCCGATCAGATGCACGGCTTTGATGAGCGCGTAACGACCGATATTTATCCTGCCGACTACGCTTGGACCCCCGACTGGGAACTGCCCGATGAGCGTATCGACAAGTGGTATCATAACATGCAGACCGTCAAGGAAGCGGGTTTGGGTGCTGCGACTTTTCAGATCGATTACGACGAAGAGGTCGCCTTCTTCGCCAAGCGTCGGATATTCAACTACGCACGAGATGCCGAGACCCCGTTTTGCATGGTGGCTTCATTCATTCATCCGCACGATCCCTATGTCGCGCGGCAGGGATGGTGGGATCTATATGACCCCGAAGCGATTGATATGCCGTCTTACGTTCTGGCCCCTGAGCAGCACGATGGTTTTTCGCGCCGGGTTATGGATGGGATTGAAGCCTCGACAATTGCGCTCACCGACGAAGAAGTGCGCAAAGCGCGTCATGCCTATTACGCCAATGTTTCCTATTTCGACAGCAAGGTCGGGGAGTTGGTCCAAACCATCACTGAAGCTGGGATGTTGGATCAGACGATTTTCATCGTTACCGCCGACCACGGCGATATGCTGGGTGAACGTGGACTTTGGTACAAAATGAATTTCTTCGAGCACTCTGCCCGGGTGCCGCTGATTATGGCTGGGCCGGGGATCGCGCAAGGTGCGGCCAGCAACCCCTGTTCGCTGGTTGATATTCTGCCCACCATGCTCGATTTTGCTGCTCAGGGTGGCGTGGGGAAGCCAGCGATAGGAATGCCGCTTGATGGGCGCTCGTTGGTGCCTCTGGCGCAAGGACAGGAGGATCCTGTGGTTGAGGCGATTGGCGAGTATTGTGCCGAAATGACCGGCTTTCCGGTATTCATGATCCGTCGCGGACCGCTGAAGTACATTGCCTGTGAAGGCGACAAGCCCTTGCTCTATGACGTGGTTTCTGACCCAAATGAAGTCAGAAACCTGGTGGATGACCTGGCCTACGCCGAGCAAGCCAGAGCATTTGCGGATGAAGTCGCAGGGCGTTGGGACAGCCAGCAGCTCCGCGCCGATGTTATTGCCACCCAGAAACAACGCCGCGCCATCCACGCGGCTATGGAAGCGGGGGCGGCTGAGCCTTGGGACTACAACCCGCCCCGCGATGCTTCCCGTGAGTATGTTCGAAACAACATGGACTGGACCGTAGCGGCTGAGCGGTTCCGGTTCCCCAAGATAGGACAGGAGGGCCAGTGATGATCTCTTCTCTCACCGCCGCAGACTTCGACCGTATCCGCCGCGGATATGACGATGATCCTGCCGCCTCGCAATCCTTACAGGCCGAAGCTTACACGTCGGCTGAATGGTACAAGACCGAGCAGAATGCCGTTTTCGCCCATTCCTGGCAGTGGGTCTGTCACATGGAAAAGGTGCGTGAGCCGGGCGCTTACACCACGACCATGATTGCCGGAAATTCCATCGCCATTGTGCGAGACAAAGAAGGCACCCTGCGCGGCTTCTATAACGTCTGTAAGCACCGGGCGCATGAGTTGCTGCAGGGGGAAGGGACCGTCAATCACATCATGTGTCCCTACCATGCTTGGGCCTACAAGCTTGATGGCCAGTTGGCGGTTGCACCGCACACCGGCTCGCTGAAGGGTTTTGATAAGTCTGAAATTTGCCTCGATACGGTACAGGTCGAAGAGTTCTGTGGCTTCGTCTATGTCAACCTCGACCCCAATGCCGCTCCTTTGGCTCAGCAGTCGGGCGATTTGCGCCGAGAAATCATGTACTGGGCGCCAGAAGTCGAAGAGCTGACTTTTGGCCACCGGCTGACCTATGACATCAAATCCAACTGGAAGAACGTCGTCGACAATTTCCTCGAATGTTATCACTGCCCAACAGCGCACAAGGACTTCTGCACGCTGGTGGATATGGATACCTACAAGGTCACGACGCACGGCATCTACTCCAGCCACATGGCCGATGCCGGGCAGAGCTCAAACAGCGCCTATGACGTGTCAAATGCAGCCGTAAAGACCCACGCAGTTTGGTGGCTTTATCCCACGACCTGCATCATGCGCTATCCGGGGCGGCCTTCGATGATTATTCTGAACATCATCACGGTTGGACCCGACCGGACGCTGGAGACCTACGATTTCTTCCTCGTCGAACCCACACCGGATGAGGCAGAAATCGAGGCCATTCGTTACCTTGATGAAGTCCTACAGGTCGAAGACATCAATCTGGTCGAGAGCGTCCAGCGCGGGATGAGCACGCCAGCATTCCAGCAGGGCCGTATCGTCCATGATCCCGAGGGTTCGGGAAAATCTGAGCATGCAGTTCATCATTTCCATGGGCTTGTTCTCGAAGCATACAAGAAGGCACTGGCAGCATGATTTTAGCAGGCAAAACAGCGCTGGTTACAGGCGGTCGTGGAGGTATTGGCCGGGCAATCTGTGCACGGTTTGAGCGCGAAGGGGCCAAGGTCTACGCAGCGGATTTATCGGCAGGTGGCTCGCTGGAAAGCGGGGAGGCACAGCAGGTTTTCTCCAGTTGGACGTCACGAGCGAAGCCAGCGTGAAAGCAGCCTTTGACACCGTGGACCGGGAGAGCGGAAGGCTGGATATTCTCGTCAATGCAGCCGGGATCGAGATCGAGAAAACCATCGAGGACACGAGCCTTGATGAATGGAACACCATCTTTGCTGTGAACGTCACGGGCACGTTTCTGGTGTCGAAATACGCCTTACCGCTGCTGCGAAAATCAGAAGCAGCAGGTGGAGCTTCGGTGATCAATTTCGGTTCCTATGATGGCTTTATCGCTGATCCGGGCCTGGCGGCTTATTGCGCGACCAAAGGCGCAGTTCACGCGCTGACCAAGGCGATGGCTTGCGACCACGGTCCCGAGGGCATCAGGGTCAATGCGATCTGTCCAGGCTACGTCGACACCCCAATGCTGCAATCATTTTTTGAAGGCGAAGGCAGCGGCGGCGAGGGCGGCAACATCGATAGCCTGCAGCAGGCTGTACGCGATGTTCATCCCATGCGCACTTACGGCACGCCAGACGATATGGCCAATCTGGTCAACTGGCTGGCTTCTGACGAAGCGCGCTATGCCGCGGGTCAACTCTGGGTCCTCGATGGCGGCTTGTCCGCGCAGGTCCAGCAGATGAAGCTCTAAGGGAAGGCAAGAGACATGGCAAAACCCGTCATTATCACCTGCGCAGTTACTGGTGGAATCCACACCCCGACCATGAGCCCGCATCTGCCAATCACGCCGGATGAGATTGCCTCCGCGTCGATTGACGCGGCTGAGGCCGGTGCGTCGATCATTCATTTGCACGCCCGCAATCCCGAAACTGGCAAACCGGATCCAAACCCGGATTTGTTCATGGAGTTCCTGCCGCGCATCAAGCAGTCAACAGATGCTGTCATGAATGTTTCGACCGGGGGCGGATTGGGGATGACGCGCGAAGAACGCCTGCGCGCCGCAGCAACGGCAAGCCCTGAAATGGCTTCGCTGAACGTTGGCTCCATGAACTTCGGCATCTTTCCAATGGCGGGCAAGTACAACAGCTGGCAGCACGAATGGGAGCCGGAGTTTCTGGAGATGACCCGCGATTTCATCTTCCGCAACACCTTCGCGGACATGGAGTACGTGGTTAAGGAGTTGGGGCAGGGACACGGCACCAAATTCGAGTTTGAATGCTATGATCTGGGCCATCTCTACAATCTGGCTTGGCTTATGGATCAGGGGTGGGTCGAGCCACCATTTTTTGTGCAGATGGTCTTTGGCGTGCTTGGTGGCGTTGGTGCGGACCTCGATAACCTCATGCACATGCATACCATTGCTCAGAAGCTGTTTGGTGATGATTACGAGTGGTCGGTTCTGGCGGCAGGGCGGCACCAGATGAACTTTGGAACGCAAGCAGCGATGCTGGGTGGAAACCTGCGCGTGGGACTGGAAGATAG
>JBMTIF010000275.1:0-4129 GCA_049437045.1 Alphaproteobacteria bacterium
GTCCGCGTGACCGGGCCGGAATTGGTCCTTGATCTCACCGTAATCCTTGGAGCGTTGATCGCCGTTGTGGATGATCAGGCCGATGGGTGTTCCGGTGGTTTTACCTTCGAACACGCCGGAAACGATGGTGACCTCGTCACCTTCGCGGCGCTGGGTCACGAACTTGCTGGTGCCGGGTTTACGCCGGTCCAGATCGGGCTGAATGTCTGCTTCACTCAGGCTCAGGCCAGCCGGAACGCCATCGACGATGCAGCCGATTTGCGGTCCGTGGCTCTCGCCAAAGGTGGTGAAGCGGAACTGGTTTCCGAACGAATTTCCCGCCATGACGGTTCTTTAGCCCTTTTTCGCCGCGGTATCGGTGAGCAGCTCGCCCAATTCTCCCGCCTTGTCCATCGCGATCATGCCATTGATGTTGGCACCGCCATCGACATAGTGGATTTCCCCCGTAACACCGTTTGACCACGGTGAAATCAGGTAGAGGCAGGCATCGCCCACGTCCTGAATGGTGACATTCCGGCGCAGAGGCGCGTTCAACTCGTTCCACTTCAACATGGTACGGAAATCGCCGATACCCGATGCAGCCAGCGTCCGAACCGGACCCGCCGACAGCCCGTTGACGCGAACGCCCTTGGGTCCAAAGTCCGCTGCGAGATAAAGAACGGAGGCCTCCAGCGCTGCCTTGGCCACACCCATGACGTTGTAATTCGGCACGACCTTGACCGCGCCTTGGTAGGTCAGCGTCACCAGTGAGCCGCCTTCGTTCATCAGCGGCGCCGCGCGCTGGGCTACGGCTGTGAAGGAGTAGACCGAGATGTCCATGGTCAGCGCGAAGTTCTCGCGAGAGGTGTTGAGATACTCGCCCTTGAGCTCATCCTTGTTCGAAAAGCCGATGGCGTGAACCACGAAATCAAGCTTTCCCCATTTCTTTTCCAGCGCGGCAAACAAGGCATCAATCGACGCATCATCGGTGACGTCACAGGTCAGCATCTCAGCGCCCACCTGTTCGGCCAGCGGACGCACGCGCTTTTCCAGAACATCGCCCTGATAGGAGAAAGCAAGCTCTGCTCCTTCGCGCGCGGCAGACTGCGCAATGCCCCAAGCAATCGACTTGTCGTTAGCAACGCCCATGATTAGGCCGCGTTTACCTGCGAGAACACCCGTGCTCATGCGGTTTTCCTTTTCGAAAAAACATTTCCTTGGGTCTACCAATCAGCACACACATTGACCAGCGCGCACGCTAGGTCGCAGACTCATCAATCTCGCGGATCTACGATCTAGGCCTTCGATGACTGATTTGGTAAGACAAAGCCGAACTCCAGCGAGGAACCCCGTCCTTGACCATGTTTGAAGCCTTTGAAACGCCATTGGGCGCCCGTGAGACTGATCGCACGTGGCGCGGCATGGTTGCACGAGCGCGTCGGGAATATCTTGTGCGTCTCATGCCAATCTGGGCGGCGGTGCTGACGCTGGCGAGTCTGGTGCTGGGGCTACCCGGTCTTTACCTGCTGGGTGAGGCGACGGGTCTGTCGGGCAACGAGTCGGTGCTGGTTGCGCTGGAGCGGGGTCCCTTATCCAGCAGCCTTGCCGTGGTCTCGCGCTGGATTGACCCCTTGGTGTCGGTTCTCAGTCCAACCGGCACCCGGTTTGGTCTTGAGGCTTTTGTCATCGGCATGATGCTTATGCTGGCGCTGGCGTCGCTGGTCCGTGCTGCGGGCAGCCGGCAGTGGTTCCAGTCCGTCTATGACGATATTCCCCTGCGACGCTGGATGCTGCTCGGCTTGCTGTGGGTGGCCTTGCCGCTCATCCTCGGGTTTCTGCTGATGTTCTTTGGCGCGCTGATGGTCGAGGTCGAAGATTCCCCTGCGACCGTCGGCATCCTCGTAGCCATTGTTTCGGTTGTGGTGCTCTGCACCGCGCTTCTGCTGTTTTATCTGACCTTTTCAGTGCGAGAGCCGGCCATTCCGTCGCTTATTGTTGGCGCTTTGGTTGCGGCGGTGTTGCTCTGTCTGGCGGCGGTGGTGGTCGAGTGGATTCCGGGATTGCGCACGCTCACGCCTGAGGAAACCTCACCCTTCCGCGCTCTGATTACGTTGTCGGTTTTCCTGTTTGTCGTCTGGTCAATCGTGCTTGCAGGGTCTCAGCTGGCTGTTGCCCTCGCACGGCGTCACGACCCCATTCAGCGCTTCACCAATGCCAGTCGGGGCGAGCAACTGGACTTTGCACTCGGGCTTGTGCGCGATCTTGAAAGCCAGACGCGGTCCAAGCGATGGGCGCAGGTGGGTGATCTGGCCCACAGTCTTGCGGCACCCACGGCAATGGTAACCTTTGCGCTGGATCGTTTGCGCCGTTCGGGCATCGTCAGTTTCAAGGACGATGGCAACCGGCCGCCGCAGCACTGGTCGATCTGTAACGATCTCGAAGCCCTGACGCTGAACGATCTGTCCCGCGCTATGGGGACCAATCTCGACCCTCTTCCCGGTTTGCATGGCCGCACGAACGAAGAGATCATCCGCGAACTCGCAGAACGTGAACACTTGAGCCAGACCCAGAACCTGCTGAGCCTGTTCCGCAACGAGTCGGGTATCGAGCCGGTGGGCGAGCCCATGTTGGCCGTGACCGACGTTGACTATAATTTTGGTGAGCAGGACGCTTTCGCCGCCTCACAGGCTTTCGAGCCCGTGGCACAGGTCGTGGATCGCACCACCGGCGACAATGGCGGGCCGGTTCAGGGCGATGAGTCCTATGTTTTCGTCGATACCGTCGTGGACGAAAACCTTGTGCTGAATGTCCACTCCGGACCCTCTGCCCTTCTCGACCCGGATGAAGGCGAAGACATGGGCGCGGCGGTGGCTTTGGACCTGACCACAGCCATGCGGATCGCCTCATCTGAGACGGAAGACGAGACGCCTGTCCCCTCTGGGGCTGACGATCCGGATGCACCGATCACTGTTTCTGCTGTCGCAGAAGGGGGCCTGGAAGATGATGCGGTTGCTTGGCAGGAACCAGCGCCGCTGAAACTGGGTGACGCGTCGCCGCTTGCTGCGGTTCGCGACGAAATCGATCATCTGTTGCTCGGTGATGAGCTGCCTGTGGCGCAACCCATCACGCCGATGAAGGCCTGGCGTCGAGATGCAGACGCGGCGCGTGCAGCCGCTACTGCGCGGGCACGACCCAAGCCGGTGCTGGTTCCTGCCGGACCGGCAGAGGCCGTGGAACCGGTGGGTTCATGGAAGCTGTCCATGATCCCCTTACGCAGCCTCGACACCGAAGGTGCATCCATGCCTTCCGAGCCTTATGAACCTTCTGAGCCAGCTCTCACGCACCCTTTGGGAGAGCCATCAGCCCCCGTTCAGAATTCTGAATGGTTGCTCCCCGTGCAGCCTAAACAGGCTTGGCGGCGTGAAGCTGCCGATGTGACGCCCATCCAATCGTGGAAACGAGGAACAGGTTGACGCGACCCCTGTTAATCTTGCTGTGTCAGCACAAGTTAAGACGTGCTCGGCCCTTGTAAAACAGAGAGTATGTCCATGAGCTTTACCGTCGCTGAACCCTTTGCCCTTTTCGATCAATGGCTGGAGGACGCCACACAGTCCGAACCCAACGATCCAAACGCCATGTCACTGGCGACGGTCGATGCGGATGGCACGCTGAGCAATCGTATTGTTTTGCTCAAAGGCCATGGCAAAGACGGCTTCCGGTTCTTCACCAACTATACCAGTCGAAAGGGTCAGGCGCTGGAGGCCAATCCCCGTGCTGCGGCGCTTTTTCACTGGAAGACTCTGGGACGGCAAGTGCGGGTCGAAGGTCCGATTGAGCGGCTGACACCGGAACAGTCACAAGCCTACTACGACACGCGTCCACGTGGTTCCCGGATCGGTGCCTGGGCGAGTTTGCAGTCCCAGCCTTTGCCAGACCGTGCCGCGCTAGAGGACCGGATCAGCGATTTTGAAACCCGGTTTGAAGGGCAGGAAACCTTTCCCAAACCCGATTACTGGGGCGGCTTTCTGCTGCGCCCTTTGGCTATAGAGTTCTGGAATGCGGGTGAATATCGTTTGCATGAACGCGTACGATTGACGCGGCAGACAATCAGCGACGACTGGCAGCAGTCCCCACTTTACCCCTGAGGGGC
>JBMTIF010000276.1:0-4119 GCA_049437045.1 Alphaproteobacteria bacterium
CTTCAGCGGCAAGCCCCTCCGGTACGGCGGCTTGACTGATGTAGACGCCGCCGAGCGATGGGATTTTTAGGTCCAAACCGCCTTTGGAATCACTGGTGGCAGTTGCGTTCAGGAAGTTCATTACACCGATAAAAGACGCAACCCGCTCGGTTCGGGGCTGACGATAGAGTGTCTGCGGCGTGGCCATTTGCGCGATCTCTCCTTCGAACAGCACGGCAATGCGGTCCGACATAATCAGGGCTTCTTCCTGATCATGCGTGACGAGAATAAAGGTGATTCCGACAGATTGCTGCAACTCACGCAGCTCGACCTGCATTTGCTCGCGCAGTTTCTTGTCCAGAGCAGACAAGGGTTCATCGAGTAAAACCACGCGGGGCTTCATCACCAAAGCGCGTGCAAGGGCAACCCGCTGGCGCTGTCCCCCAGACAGTTCATGCGCAGACCTGTCGCCATAGCCACCTAGGTCCACCATTTCCAACGCCTTGTTGATCTCAGCCAACCGTTCATGCCGGCTCATCTTCTTTTTTGCGAGACCATAGCCAACGTTGTCGGTGACACTGAGGTGCGGGAAAATGGCGTAGCTCTGGAAAACCATGTTCGTCGGACGTTTGTTGGCCGGAATGCCTGACATAGATTGACCGCCGATCAGGACGTCTCCGGAGGTTGGCTCATCAAATCCTGCGATCATGCGGAGCAAAGTGGTTTTGCCACAGCCTGAAGGACCTAGCAGGGAGAAAAACTCACCTTCGCGGATGGTCAGGTCGATGCCTTTGAGTGCTTCCACTTTGCCGAAGGATTTATGGACTTTGCGGATATCAATAATGGTTTTTTCGGTCATTGCATGAACCCTCCAGCGGATGAAGCGTCGAGGCCTTGTTTTTTGGCTGAGCGGCGTCTGAACCATTCCCCAAGCACCAGCAGCAGAACCGAAAGCGCGAGTAGAATGGTGCCCAGTGCCATGATGGACGGCAGCTTCGCCGGGAAGCGCAATTGGCTCCAGATGTAGACCGGTAGCGTAACGTCAGTGCCTGTCAGGAAGAACGCAATGATGAACTCATCGAGCGATATGGTGAAGGTAATCAGCAGGCTGGAAATAACGCCCGGCAAAATCAGCGGAAAGATCACACGACGAAAGGTTCCCCACCCGGTTTCACCCAGATCCATTGAGGCTTCTTCCAAATTTCTGTCCAGTCCCTGAAAAGCCGAACTTAGGATCGCCACAGAGAACGGTACACAGATCAAAACGTGTCCACCAATGACCGTCCAGATTGACAGAGGGAACCCAAGTTGCATGAGCAGCACCAGCAGCGCCACCGCAACGATGATCTCAGGCAGAACCAGCGGTAGCATGATGAAGCCAACAATGCCGCGTTTGAACGGGAAGCCGAACCGCACCATCGCGCGCGCCGCACAGGTGCCGAGAATGGTACTCAGGACAGCAGTAACTACACCTACGATCAGGCTGTTCTTGACTGCCTGATGCAAAGCGGCGGTCTCGAACAGAACGGTGAACCACTGGGTCGTAAATCCAGTAAGCGGAAACGCGATAATCGTGGACGCGTTAAACGCAAACATGGGCAGCAGAATAACAGGCGCGTAGAGAAAGAACACGTAAAGCGCAGCGTAGGTCAAAAGCCAGTTGCGAGACAGGAACCGGGTAAATCTCATTGTGTCCTCCCACGGAACCAGCGCCCGGCCATGTAGATCACCAGACTGATAGACGCCACGATGATCATGGAAGCAATCGCCAGAGCCGCACCCAAGGGGGCGTTATTTGCCTTGCCGAATTGAATCTGAATCATGTTTGAAATCATTAGACCCTGTGTACCACCAACCAATTTGGGTGTGATGAAGTCCCCGACCGTTGGGATCAGTACGATCAGCGTTGAAGCAATGACGCCGGGCATGGCCAGTGGAAGTGTCACACGGAAAAACCGACGGACCGGTCCGTCACCAAGGTCTTGAGCCGCTTCAAGAAGTGAGCGATCAATTCGCTCCAAAGCCACAAAGATCGGCAATATCGCGAACGGCGCCCACGCATGGGCCAAGGTAATGACTACGGCATTGAGGTTATAGAGGATGAACGTCATCGGTTCATCGATGATACCCAGCCCCATGAGCGCTGAATTCAGTACGCCATTATAGCCGAGAATAACCTTCCACAAGAATACGCGGAGCAAGTAACTGGTCCAGAACGGAATGGTAATCAGGAAAAGCCACAGGGCCTTGTTCTTCTTGACCTTGAAGGACAGGAAATAGGCCATCGGAAAGGCTAAGATCACCGTTACCAACGTGACCATGATCGAAATATTGATCGAGCGCATGATCAGAACCCGATAGATGGGTTTTTCCCACGCCTCTCGATAGTTCTTAAGTGTAATTGTGGTGTCGAGATCGAGGTAGTTCTGGCTCCAGAAGCTGAAGGTCACAACCATTGCCAGAGGCGCTGCCAGCATGACCAGCGCATACAGTAATGGTGGGCTGATCAACGTCAGTCCCTGTCTGCCTTCACGGCTCAGCACAGCGGCTTCCCCCTCCAGTTTTCCAAGTAAGACTTTGGAGGAGAATCAGCCCGTTGAGCAAGCAGTTTCTAATATTTTGAGGGGTTGTTTCCCTTGGGTTTAGGCCAAGGCCTCTTCTACCCAATCCAAACGATCTTGCCCAAAATGTAAAACGCCATCGACGATGAAGGATGGAGCGCCAAAAACGCCCTTTTCGACGGCCTCTTCCGTGCGCTTGATGAGGTCTTCTTTAACCTCTTGCTCAGCGATCATGACCAGAAACTCACCGGGGTCAAAACCATGCTCAGTAAGGAGTGCTCCAAATCGCTCCTGATCGCGGACGTCGACTTCGTTCTGCCAGACGGAGCGGAAGATCATGTCCACGTAGCGCCGAAACTGTTCTTCATCTTCACGCAGATACCCCACTGCGCCGCGCATCAGCGGTAGCGTGTTGAGAGGGAAACCTGCGGGGAACCGAAACTCGGTGCCGTAGCGCTTGGCCCAACGAGCCAGATCCCGACCCATCCAGCGGCCTTTGGCCGGGACAAGGACAGGACTGGCATTGCCAGTCGCCTTGAACACGCCGCCCAGCAGGATTGGCTTCCAGTCCACCGTGGCACCATTCCGTGCGGCAATGTCTGCTATTTGAGTGTAGGCAAGGAAAGTCGCCGGGCTTCCAAAGTCGAAATAGAACTCAACTGATTTGCTCATAGCGTGCCTGCTCCCCACGACGCATAACTTTTGTTTTTTCTACTCTTACACTTACTGTTGGCTGTCCGCCAAGGCTCCATAGACCAGTGCACGCAATTCCCTGCGGAGTGGATAGCCACTTGAGGGAATCTGTTGCGTTAGAAACACTGTTGTAATGTCTTCAACCGGGTCGATCCAGAATACCGTCGAAGCCAACCCGCCCCAGCCGAACTCGCCCTTGCTACAAATCATGCCGGATTTGGTCGGGTCCAAAATGCTGTACATCCCCAACCCAAAGCCGACGCCGTGAAAGCTGACTTCAGCGAAGCTGTCGACACCCATGTCAGCGATATCGCTTCGCAAATGGTTACTCGCCATGAACTGCACGGTTTTAGCGCCCAGAATTCGTGCGCCATTGGCCCCCTGGCCCAGACCGCGCAGCATTTCCACAAACTTCCAGTAATCCGCCATTGTCCCGGCCAGACCAACCCCACCAGAGAAACAGGTGACTGGATTGCCGTCGTCGGCCCAACTGGAGTTCTCACGGGTTTCAATGAGCTTCAGCGTTTCATCATCATTTTTCATGTAAAGCGCTGTCAGGCGGTTCTTTTTGCTCGCTGGAACCTGAAAGCTCGTATCGTTCATCTCCAGCGGGTCGAAAATGTGTTGCTTGAAGTACTGATCGAGCGTTTGGCCCGATACCACTTCAATCACGCGCCCCAAAACGTCTATGGATACGCTGTAGTTCCAGCGTTCACCGGGATCGAAAGCCAGCGGGATTTGTGCGAGACGCTGGCAAACTTCAGACAGCGGGCCGTCGTGCTTGTTGAAGTCGGTTTTCTGCCGAATGTACTCACCTGCGACCGGGTCACCGGCAAACAATCCATAGGTCAGGCCCGATGTATGTTTCAAAAGATCGTGGATGGTT
>JBMTIF010000277.1:0-4114 GCA_049437045.1 Alphaproteobacteria bacterium
AAATCCGCCTCGCCTTGGCTGAGCAAATCACCGCAATCCTGCGCCCGGGCGAAGTTCCACTGGAAATCGACACCAGCAACGCTCCGCACGTGATCCTCGTGGTGGGGGTCAATGGTTCGGGTAAGACCACAACTATCGGCAAACTCAGCCAGCATTTCACAGATGGTGGGCATAAGGTGCTTTTGGCTGCGGGCGATACATTCCGTGCGGCTGCGATTGAGCAGCTCAAAATCTGGTCTGATCGGACCGGCTCTGAGATCGTTGCCAAGGAACAGGGTTCTGATGCTGCTGCTTTAGCGTTTGAGGCTATCGCGCGTGCCAAGGAAACCGGTGCGGATATCGTTCTGCTTGATACGGCGGGACGCTTGCACAACAAGACCGATCTGATGGATGAGTTGTCCAAGGTCGTTCGCGTGATCAAGAAAGTCCAGCCCGATGCCCCGCATGATACCTTGCTGATCCTTGACGCAACAACGGGCCAGAATGCGCTGTCGCAGGTCGAGATATTCCGCAAGACAGCAGACATCACCGGGCTGATCGTGACCAAGCTCGATGGCACGGCCAAAGGCGGGGTCATGGTCGCGCTGGCGGACAAGTTTGGTCTGCCTGTCCATGCCATTGGTGTTGGCGAAACGGCAGCGGATTTGCAGCCCTTTGACGCCGAAGAGTTTGCGCAGGCCCTTACTGGAGTTGAGGCCGGAGACCGATAAATTTTCGCTCACGGGCTTCTGACTGGACCGTTAGGACCGATTTTTGCTCCATGCGGGGGAGAGAAGGCGTGGTCATGCATCCACGCCCTATACCCTTAGGCAAGGAACCAGAAATATGATGAAACGCATCTCCGCTCTGCTAGCGATCCTGTTCGCAGCTTTTGCGATTGGCACTGCAGCACAGGCCGACACTAACGATAATCTTGGCTTTATGGAGTGGGATGCTGCCGCTGCTGAGGAAGCAGTCATCAACGGCGAGCGGGTGATCATCAACACCTGGGCGACCTGGTGTCCATTCTGCAAGGCGCAGCGTCGCGCGCTGAGCAGCCTGCTGAAGTCCGACCCTGAAACCTATGGCGACGTGAAGGTTTTTGCAGTGGACATTGACGATCCAAACACGCCTTCACGCATCGGCTCAAAGTCTGTTTCCAAGACCACGATGATCTTCTTCATCGGCTGTCAGGAGATCGTGGCTTTCAAGGGTCAGGACACGATGGAAATGGCGGCCTTTTTGAACGCAGGCCAATAAGGTCGGTTACCTCAACTTAACAGGGCTTTGAAACCGCCCTGAACCGTGCAAGGGTCTCGCTTCTGTATAAGTGAGGCCCTTTTTTCGTGACTGAAAACAACCGCAAAACCCAATTTGACCCGACCGGCGTCGCTGCCATGGTGGGCTTTACGCTGCTCATGGCTTTCAATCAGGTGCTGGTAAAGTTCGTCAATACGGGCCTGCAGCCGGTTTTTCAGGCTGGATTGCGGTCGGCGCTTGCGGCTTTGGTCATGACCGCCTTTGTCTACGCCATGGGCCGACGGTTCACGCTCAAGTGGGCGTTTTTCCTGCCTGGTTTGTTTGTCGGTTTCCTGTTTGCAGCTGAATTTCTGTTCCTGTTCGTTGCGCTGGACCTGACGACCGTAAGCCGGACCACATTGCTGTTTTACACCATGCCGCTTTGGATGGCGGTTCTGGCGCACCTGTTCATTCCGGGTGAGCGGCTTTCACCGATCCGTTGGGCGGGAATCGTTATCGCGATTGCTGGTGTTGTGCTGGTACTCAGCGAAAGCCTGTTCACGGAAAAGGCGGACGGCAATCTGGGCTGGTTGGGCGATTTGCTGTGCCTAACGGGCGCAGCGTTCTGGGCACTGCTGGCACTGATTATCCGGATCACACCCTTTGGTCAGGCCAGTAACGAAACCCAACTGTCCTACCAACTGGTTGTCTCTGCCATCATCCTGATCCCGGCGAGCATAATCCTCTCGGTTATTGCCCCAGATAGTGCGATTTTTGGCCCGCTGGTCCGTGACTTCACGCCGTTGATCGGCGGGGTCGTGGTGTTCCAAGTGGTGGTTGTGGTGTGCTTTGGCTTTACCGCGTGGCTATGGATCGTCCGGAATTACCCGGCAACGCAAATGGCGTCGTTCATCTTTCTTACGCCGGTCTTCGGTGCCGCCTTTGGCGTGCTGCTGCTGGGCGAGCCGCTGACATTCCGCCTCGTGACTTCACTGGTTCTGGTCAGCATCGGGATTGTGTTGATTAATCGGAAATAGCGGCTCTAGCGACCGACCGGTTCCAGCGTTTCAATGCGTGGAACCCACGTGGCTTGCGGCTGATCCTTGATTTTCAGGAAGTGGCTGAGCGACTTTTTGCTCGATGGAAAAGAATACTCATCCCACGGAATATCGCCAAAGTCGAACCACTTGACCTCCAGCGATTCTGGCCCGGCAACCGCTTTTCCATCGGGGCAGTCGGCAAAAAAGAAAATCTGCACCTGCGCGATGTGGGGGACGGTGAAAATGCCGACCAATGGGCCAACCTCGATCTTGGCGCCGCACTCTTCCCACGTTTCCCGCGCTGCGCCTTCCTGCAGGGATTCGCCCTTCTCCATGAAGCCGCCGGGTACGGTCCAAAACCCGCGCCGGGGTTCAATGGCGCGACGCGCAAGCAGAACCTTGTCTTCAAAAACCGGGATCGCACCGACAACAACGCGCGGGTTGTGGTAGTCGATGAAGCCGCAATGATCGCAGATAGAGCGTTCCAGATGATCGCCTTCAGGGGTCTCGCGCCGGAATTTCTCCGTCAGGGTGTTCTGGCTCATCACTCTCGGTCCTTTGCCACTTCCAGCGCCTTCACGCCCGGTAGGGTTTTGCCTTCCATCCATTCAAGGAAAGCACCCCCCGCTGTACTGACATAGGTCAAATCGTCTTCAACACCAGCGCGAGCAAGCGCGGCAACGGTGTCACCACCTCCGGCGACAGACACCAGTTCCCCGTTTCTGGTTGCCGTGGCGATGTATTCGGCCAGCGTGAAGGTTGCGGTGCCAAAGGGGTCGAACTCAAAAGCTCCCAATGGGCCATTCCAGACCACGGTTTTGATCCCCGCCATCCGTTCCAGCAGGCTTTCGGTTGCCAGTGGGCCATAGTCGAGGATCATGTGGGTTTCTGGCACTTGATCGACAGTCACGACAAAGCCGTCTTCGCCGCTGTCGATGCTCTCGGCTACATTGCCGTCTTCGGGCAGGAACACGCTGCACCCGGCCTTTTGAGCCGCGCTAAGGATGTCTTTGGCTGTCTCGGTCAAGTCGGCTTCAACCAGACTCT
Organism: Alphaproteobacteria bacterium; assembly: GCA_049437045.1. Classification (GTDB taxonomy): domain Bacteria; phylum Pseudomonadota; class Alphaproteobacteria; order UBA7985; family UBA7985; genus UBA7985. The sequence goes on from JBMTIF010000277.1 coordinate 3,306, forward strand.
TGCCCAGATCGTAGCCAGCGGCGAGCAGAAATGTATTGGCCATACCGCCGCCGATGATGAGCAGATCAACCTTGGTCACCAGATGCTGCAGAACGTCGATTTTCGTTGAGACCTTGGCCCCGCCAACAATGGCTGCAACGGGCCGCTCAGGGGCATCGAGTGCGGCGCTGAGATTGGTCAGTTCAGCTTCCATCGCCAAGCCGGCATAGGCGGGTAGATGGTGGGTGATGCCTTCGGTCGAAGCGTGGGCACGATGCGCAGCGGAAAAGGCATCATTGACGTAAAGATCGCCGAGCGCAGCCATAGCCTCGGCCAAAGCCGGGTCATTGGCTTCTTCGCCAGCGTGGAAACGGGTATTTTCCAAAACCAGAACGTGACCCGCAGGCAGAAAGTCGATGGCGGCCTGCGCGTCTTTACCCACACAGTCGCTCGCGAATTGAACCGTAGCGCCCAGAGCTTCACCCAAGGCCGCAGCCACGGGCTCAAGCGACATTTCGGGCACGACCTTGCCTTTGGGACGGCCAAAGTGACTCAAGACGGCAACCTTGGCCCCGCGTTGGGTCAGGTGCCTCAGCGTCGGCAGAAGTCGCTCCAGCCGTGTCGCGTCACTCACCATTCCGTCCGACATAGGCACGTTCAGGTCAGCGCGGACCAGCACCGTTTTGCCGTTTACGTCTGCATCTTTGAGGGTGAGAAAACGGGCCATGTGTCTTGGGTCTCTCTGTCGATTGATAGGGTGTACCGAGGTGGCGGTTTCAAGCGCCGAGAACGTCTGTGATGCGTTGTTTGGTTTGGTCTGAGACGACCAG
>JBMTIF010000278.1:0-4097 GCA_049437045.1 Alphaproteobacteria bacterium
GCCGCAGTGGGACACGACCTCAGGCCGGGTAACAGGTTTCGAGGTTCTGCCGCTGGACGTGCTGAACCGCCCCCGTGTCGACGTCACCTTGCGCATTTCCGGCTTTTTCCGCGATGCCTTTCCCGGGCTGATGGATTTGTTCGACGCGGCGGTCAAAGCGGTTTCTGCGCTGGATGAGGGCGAGCGGGATAACCCCTTGGCCCATCGCGTGAGGGCTGAAACAGATCGGCTGACGGCTAGCGGACTCAGCCAGACTGATGCCGTACGGCAAGCCAGTTTTCGCGTTTTCGGCTCCAAACCCGGGGCTTACGGTGCGGGCCTGCAAGCGCTGATCGATAGCGGCGCATGGGAAGACCCGGCCAAGCTGGCTGAGGCCTTTCTGAGTTGGTCGTCTTATGCCTACGGGCAGCGGGTTTCAGGCCGTGCAGCGGGCGACGCCCTGCGCGGGCAGCTGCGCGATGTGGAAGCGGTGATTCACAATCAGGACAACCGCGAGCACGATATCCTCGACAGCGACGATTACTACCAGTTCGAAGGCGGCGCCTTTGCCGCGATCCGGCACCTGAGCGGGCAGTCGCCCAAGGCCTACCACAACGACCATTCCGAACCCGAGCGCCTCAAAATCCGCTCTTTGTCTGAAGAAATGAGCCGGATTGTGCGGGGCCGGGCGACCAATCCAAAATGGATCGAAGGGGTCATGCGCCACGGCTACAAAGGGGCGTTTGAAATGGCGGCGACGCTGGATTATCTCTTCGCCTTCGCAGCGACCACCGATGCGGTTTCGCCGGATCATTTTCAGGCGCTCTATGATGCAACCTTGGCACAGGACGCCGTGCGTGATTTCATGGCTGAGCATAACCCCGAAGCGCTGAAAGACATGGCGGCGCGCTATTTGGAAGCCATTCGACGGGGTTTCTGGACCCCGCGGTCAAACACGGCTGGTGCCGCCCTGACGGACTGGTCAACAGGAGGAACCGACGCATGGCTCTAAAGCGTCCCGAAGGCATGACCGATGAGGAATTCATCGCGCGTGCCAATGAAAAGGCCCGCAAGAAGAAAGCTGCGCGTGACAAGATTCTGGCGACCAAAACCATCGAAAAGGGCTTGCTGATTGTCCATACGGGGCCGGGCAAGGGCAAATCCACGGCGGCCTTTGGCATGGTGTTCAGGGCGCTGGGCAATGGGATGAAAGTCGGTGTGGTTCAGTTCGTCAAAGGCAAGTGGGAAACCGGTGAGCGGGCCGTGCTGGAGAAGTTCCCCGATACCTGCACCATCCGGTCGATGGGTGAAGGATTTACTTGGGAAACCCAAGACCGCGAGCGCGATATTGCAGCGGCGACGGGCGCTTGGGACATGGCCAAGGAAATGATGGCCGACCCGAGCTATGACATGATCCTGCTCGACGAGCTGAACATCTGCCTGCGCTATGACTATCTGAACATCGACGAAGTGGTCGAAACCCTGAACGCACGGCGGGAGATGCTGCACGTGATCGTCACCGGTCGCAATGCCAAGGACGCGCTGATCGAGGCGGCGGACTTGGTCACTGAAATGGGCCAGATCAAGCACCCCTTCCGCGAGCAGAACGTCAAGGCGCAACGGGGCGTGGAGTTCTAGGCGTGGCCAAAACACCGGCGCTGATGCTGCTGGGAACCGGGTCTGACGTTGGCAAGTCGCTGGTGGTTGCGGGCCTGTGCCGTGCCTTTACCCGGCGTGGTCTGCGCGTTGCCCCCTTCAAGCCGCAAAACATGTCAAACAATGCTGCTGTTACGCTCGATGGTGGTGAAATTGGCCGTGCTCAGGCTTTGCAGGCCAAAGCTTGTGGGCTGCGTCCGCATACGGACATGAACCCGGTTCTCCTCAAACCACAAAGTGAAACCGGGGCGCAGGTTGTGGTGCAGGGCAAGGTCTGGGGCTCTGCGCGCGGGGCGGAGTATCAGGCGATCAAGGGCCAGCTTATGCCTGCGGTCCTTGAGTCCTATAGCCGGATCAGCGCTGACGTCGATTTGATGTTGGTCGAAGGCGCGGGCAGCGCCTCTGAGCTGAACCTGCGCACGGGCGATATTGCCAATTGGGGTTTTGCGCGGGCGGCGCAGATACCCACGGTTCTGGTTGGCGACATCGATCGCGGCGGCGTCATCGCCAACATCATTGGGACTCACCGGCTGATATCCCGCGAGGACCGCGCCATTCTGCGCGGATTTCTCATCAACAAATTCCGCGGTGACACATCTTTGTTCGCCAGTGGGTCCACATTGATCCAGCAGGAAACCGGCTTGCGCGATTTGGGGATCGTGCCGTTCTTCCCGGCCGCACGCGATTTGCCAGCCGAAGACGTGTTGGCACTGGATCAAAGCCAGTCCTCGGGCAGCCAGAGCACACGGGTTAAAATTGCGGTTTTGCGGATTGGTCGAATCTCCAATTTTGACGACTTTGACCCGTTGGCAGCCGAGCCGGAGGTTGATCTGGTCTTTGTCCAGCCCGGTGAGACCCTGCCGGTTGACACGGATCTGGTGATCCTGCCCGGCTCGAAAGCCACGCTTGCTGATCTGGCGTTTCTGCGGCAGCAGGGCTGGGACATCGACATTGCCGCACATGTTCGTCGAGGCAAACCCGTGCTGGGGATTTGCGGTGGTTATCAAATGCTGGGAACCCACATCGCCGACCCCGACGGTATCGAAGGCCCGCCGGCGGAGGCTGTGGGGTTGGGTCTGCTGGACGTTCAGACCGTCATGAAGGGTCCGAAAACACTGGTTGAGATTCGTGGGTCTGACATAGCCAGCGGCGAGGCGGTTGCGGGCTATGAAATGCACATGGGTGTCACAACCCCGACCGGTTCTGCTGTGCAGCCCATGCTGCGGTTGGGCAGCGAGGACGATGGCGCTGTGCAAGGTGTGGTGTCGGGTTGCTATCTGCACGGTTTGTTCAACGAAGACGGCTTCCGGCGTTCGTTCCTGCGGTCACTCGACCCCGCATTGCAAAGCGAACTGGCTTTTGACCAGCGGGTTGAAGGCACCTTGGATGATCTCGCAGCGCACTTTGAAGAATTCCTCGATCTGGATGCTTTCTACGATCTGGCGCGCGCAGGGTGATCAGCCGCACACCGCCTGCCAGAGTACAAGAGCGCTGAACCCGGTCAGCGCCGTCATCAGCAAGCCGGAGCGGAAATAAAGACGGAGCGCGCGGGTGATGTCGCCGCTGGTCAAGCTGCGTCGACCGCTGCCCATTGGTGGGTCTGTTGACCAGCCGGTATCGTACTTGCGTGGCCCGGCCAACGCGACATCAAGCGAAGCAGCAAAGGCTGCCTCGGGCCAACCGGCGTTGGGGGAGCGGTGCTGGGGCGCGCCTTTGACCATGGCGCGCCAACCGCCCGCGGAAACCAGACAGACCAAAGCCCCGGTGAGCCGTGCGGGTATCCAGTTTGCTGCGTCGTCTAAGCGAGCGGAAGCCTTCCCGAAGTCCTCATAGCGTTCGTTACGGTAGCCCCACATGCTGTCCAGCGTGTTGATGGCCTTGTAAGCCAGCAGTCCAGGTAGCCCACCGACCAAGCCCCAGAACAGCGGAGCCGTGACGCCATCTGAGAAGTTTTCGGCCAGCGATTCGATAGCAGCGCGGGCAACCCCGGCTTCGTCGAGCGCTTGAGGGTCGCGGCCAACGATGTGAGAAACGGCTTCACGACCCGGCTCCAGACCCATGGAAAGCCCGTCCGCCACTCGGCCAACGAACTGGGACAGAGTAGAAAAGGCGAGCAGGATGGCGCTGAACAGGGCAAAAACCGCGATATAGGCCCAAAGTGGCAAGAACCAGAGCGCCAAAACACCCAAAAGGGCGCAGCCGCCCACCAGAACGAGCCAGACAATCGCGCCTTTGGTCCGTTTCGCGGCTGGTGACCCCCTGTTCAGACGCTTTTCCATCCACGAAACCAGAGAGCCGAAAAGGACCACAGGATGGGGGCTCGGCTCAAAGGACCGGCGCAGCTTGCACAGCACCAGCTCGACCGCCATCGCCAGGGAAAGGACCGCGCTGTTCAGCAAAAGGAAACACAAGATCATCATCATGGCGCGAGAAATACAGGACTCGCCGCACTGTGTCGCGTC
>JBMTIF010000279.1:0-4096 GCA_049437045.1 Alphaproteobacteria bacterium
TCCACCGCTTCACAGGCTTTGATAGCCGCATCCAGATCGCCGGTGTGACCAACCATATCCGGGTTGGCAAAGTTACAGATAAAAACTGCGTTTTCCGGGTTACGGATGGTCTCCACCAGTCGATCACCAACTTCCGGTGCGGACATCTCGGGCTGCAGGTCATAGGTGGCGACTTTTGGGCTTGGTACCATGATCCGCTCTTCGCCTTCGTTGGGTGTTTCGATCCCACCGTTAAAGAAGAAGGTGACGTGCGGATACTTTTCGGTTTCGGCAATTCTCGTTTGCTTGAGGCCCGCTGCCGATACGATCTGACCCAGTGTATTCGGCAGCGCTTCCGGCGCAAAAGCCACATGCATGTGTTGGGCAAGATCGTCGGAGTAGGGGGTCATGGCCAGCGCGCTGGAAAAGCGAGGGCGGTCGCTGACGTCAAAACCGTCAAACTCTGGCATCAACAGGGCGTTGAGAATCTGCCGCACTCGGTCTGCCCGGAAATTGAAACACGCCAAAGCATCGCCATCCTCCATCCGCACGAAGTCTGACGTGATGACGGGCTCCAGAAACTCATCGGTTGTGCCGTTGGCGTGCGCTTGAGCCAGCGCCGCTTGCAGATCATCGCCCTGAGCGCCTTTGCCGTTGCGCAGGGCTTGGTAGGCCTTTTCAGTTCTTTCCCACCGCTTGTCGCGGTCCATAGCCCAGTAGCGTCCTTGGAGACTGGCAATTCGTACATTCGGGAAAGCGCTCTGAAATGCCAGCAGATCATCGGGTGCGGTGGTCGGCGGTACGTCTCGACCATCGGTAAAGGCGTGAACGATAACGTCCAGCCCAGCATCGCTGAGAATGCCGGCCAGGTGGCCCAAGTGATCCTGATGGGCATGCACGCCACCGGGTGACAATAGACCCAGCAAGTGGACCCGGCCGGTGCCGGCTTTGGCCTCACGAACGAAGGTCTCAATCGCCGCATTGGACTTAGCATTCCCTGAGGAAAAACTTGCCGTCATACGGGGCAGGGTCTGCATGACCAGCCGCCCCGCGCCAATGTTCAGATGACCAACCTCGGAGTTTCCGATCTGTCCTTCGGGGAGCCCTACATCCGAACCACTGGCCGACAGCTGAGCCGTGGCGAACCGCTGCATCATTGCATCGAAGTTTGGGGTCTTTGCCAGAACAGGCGCATTGAACGCCTCCCCGTCTCTGATTCCCCAACCGTCCAGAATGATGAGACCAACGGGTGTGTTCGACATGAAACGTCCTCGTTTGAAAAGGCGAGTGAAAAGATTATCCGTCTCTATACGCGATGATAGGGGTGTCCGAGAAGAATCGTTTCTGCGCGGTATATCTGTTCAAACAGGAGGCCACGGACAATCTGGTGCGGCCACGTCATCCGGCCAAAGCGGAGCAGCACGTCAGCACGCTGTTTCACCGCGTCTGACAGGCCGTCGGCGCCGCCAATGATAAACGCAAGATCCCGACCCCGATCGAGCTGATCTCCCAACAAACGGGCAAATTTCACGCTGGGGAGGTCTTCGCCATGCTCATCCAGCGCCAACACAAAGGCGGATGCAGGGATGGAAGCGAGAAGCGCGTCGCCCTCCTGATCCTTGCTGGCGCGCTCAGGAAGCTCGCGGACGGTGGTCTTGAGACGTTTCAGGCGCTTGGTGTAGCGCTCAACAAGCTCAGTCTCTGGCCCGCGCTTGAGGCGGCCAACAGCATGGACTGTTACAGCCACGGACAGAAGCCGACGCTTAAGCTGCGCTGGCTGCGGTCGTATCGCTGGCTTTGGTGTCGAACTTGGGGTCCCACATCTTTTCCAGCTGGTAATAAGCACGAACTTCCGGGCGGAAGATGTGGATGACGACGGCGTTGGCGTCGACACAAATCCAGTCACCCTGACCCGTGCCCGTTATGGATACGATGTCTGCACCAACCTTCTTCAAATCCTGGCGCAGGTATTCAGCCAGCGCGCCGACGTGGGTGGTCGAGCGGCCCGAGCAAATTACCATGTGGTCGGAAACAGAAGATCGTTCGCGCAAATCGAAAGTTGTTACGTCCTCGGCTTTGTTGTCGTCGAGCACGGACTGCACAGTCTCCAGCACCAAAGCTGGATCGATTTCATTCGCGGTTTCTCCGGATTGGGAGATCGCCGCCGGCGGCACGTCGTGTGCGGCCTCTATAGCCTGAGCGTTCAGGACAGTTGCTCCTCGTAACGCGTTAATCCCTACAATTCGTAGAGTACGCCAAAATTCGTAAACTGAAAACCTCAAACGGCAAAAGCCCGCCTCCCTCGCAAGGGTGCGGGCAATTTGGGGCCGACTGAGGTCTCAGCGGTCGGAGAAGAAGATTACTTCTTCTTCTCAGCAGCGCGTGCTTCACGCTCTGCCTGGTTCAGCTTGGCAGACCAACCCGTCGTCTTCTCAGCGATACGAGCAGACTTACCCGTGCGACCACGCAGGTAGTACAGCTTTGCACGACGAACACGACCGCGGCGAACCACGGAAATGTCATCCAGACGCGGGGAGTACAGTGGGAACACACGCTCCACACCTTCGCCGTTGGAAATCTTCCGAACAGTGAAAGAAGAGTTCAGGCCGCGGTTCTTGCGAGAGATGCAAACACCCTCGTAAGCCTGCAGACGCTCGCGTGTGCCTTCGACCACGCGTACGTTTACACGTACGGTGTCGCCAGCCGCGAAATCAGGAATGGATTTGCCGTCAGTCAGCTTGGCGATCTGTTCGGCTTCCAGAGTTTGGATGAGGTTCATGGCCTCTTCCTTTCTTTTGAAACAGGTTCATCGACAGCGGCATGTTCCGGACCCAAAAGATCCGGTCGCCGCGCCGCAGTTATTTCTATCGCTTTTTCAGCGCGCCAACGGGCAATAGCCTCGTGGTTCCCGGAAAGCAACACTGAAGGGACAGTTCTGCCCTGCCATTCTGCAGGGCGGGTATAATGAGGGTACTCCAAAAGCCCGTCTTCAAAGCTTTCATCGCTGCCAGAGAGGTCATTTCCCATGACGCCGGGCAGCAATCGTATAATCGCATCCAGCATGACCAAGGCACCAACTTCCCCGCCCGAGAGGACATAATCCCCCACGCTGACCTCAAGCGGTTCGTGCTTGTCGATCAGACGCTGGTCGATTCCCTCGTATCGGCCGCACAGAATGCGCACACCCGGCTCAGCTGATAGCGTGCGGGCCAGTGCCTGATCCAAGGGGCGACCGCGTGGGGTCATGAGCACCAGACGGCCCGGCTTGTCAGCATGAGCCTCCAGCGCGGCGTCGATGGGCTGTGCAGACATCACCAGCCCGGCACCGCCGCCATAGGGGATCTCATCCACCTTGTTGTGCTTGTTTTCCGTGTAGTCGCGGATATTGACCGCTTCGCAGCTCCACTGCCCAGCCTCCAGCGCCTTGCCCGAAAGAGCATGGCCCAAAGGCCCCGGGAACATTTCCGGGAACAGCGTAAACACGGTCGCAGCGAAAGACATGGCGCTAGTGTACGTTACCTTGCTCGTCTTGAGCAGTGACTTCGGGCGGCGGGTTCAACACCACGTAGCCCTCGCGCATGTTGATTTCGGGGAAATTGGCGAGGCTGAACTCGTAAGAGCGTACCTTGCCATCCTGATGCAGCACGTCGACGATGTCGCCTGCGCCATGATCGAGGATGTTCCGGATCGACCCGGATACGGTTCCATCGGCATCGCGCGTTTCCAGACCCAGCAGGTCAGAGGCGTAGAACTCATCGTCGTCAAGGTCGTCGGGCAGGTCTTCGCGGCGAATATAGAGCTCCACCCCGCGCAGCGCCTCAGCGCCGTCCCGGTCCTCAACCCCATCAATCACACACAGCAGCGTGCCTTTGGCATCTCCGACAATGGAAATGCCAAACACGCGACTGCCGTCGTGCGTTGTTACGTCACCGTATTCAACAAAGGCGTCTGGATCTTCGGTGAAGGACCGAACCTTCACAGTCCCCCGCACGCCGTGCGGGGATGTGATAACACCGATTTTCAGACGTTTTGGTGTTTCGGTTGAAGCTGCCATAGACAATGACCCTCACCCTGAAACCCTGAGCGCTTACTCGTCAGCCGCAGCTTCTTCAGCTGG
>JBMTIF010000280.1:0-4070 GCA_049437045.1 Alphaproteobacteria bacterium
TCACGACACCTAGCATGGCAAGCTAGTGCTCTACCCCTGAGCTACACCCGCGCCGGGGATGGAGGGGTGTTTATCGCCCTCCCTCACATAGATCAAGCGCTTATTTTCGTTTTTGGGTCGAGGGCCACTGAAGGGGCTTTGCTGGGTTGCGAACCTCGCGCAACTCGCTCTGAGATTCCTGCATTCTTCCCGGTTTTTGGGGCGTTTAGCGGCTGTTTTTCTTACCGCTGAAAAGCCAACAGATCGGGTCAATGCCTTGGCTTTACGCGCTCCACCACGCTGCAGCGCTCACCTCAACGACTCGATATGGGGGCGAGCTATGGCCGATTAGTATCGCCCGGTGTCACGGTGCACGACACTGACGGTATAGCCCATCTCCTTGAGCCACTTGGCCGCTTGCTCGGCAAAAAAGACCGAACGATGCTTTCCGCCTGTGCAGCCAAAGGCAAGGGTGAAGTAGGCCTTGCCCTCCTGCTGCTGACGGTCTGCGGTCAGGGTGAGCAAGCTGCGAAGGTGAGAGACGAACTCTTCAAATTTCTCATCCGCCGCGATATAGGCCGCGACCTCAGAATCCTTACCGGTTCTGGGGCGCAGGTCAGGGTCGTAGTGCGGGTTTCGCAACCAACGGACGTCGAACACCATATCGGCATCCAGCGGCAGACCGGCACGGTAGGAAAACGAAAGACAGCGAATCTGCAGTTGGTCCGTCTCCGGCCCGGCGAGCGCAGCAATGGCGATTCTGAGATCGGTAAGCTTCACACCCGTGGTGTCGATGACCTTGTCAGCCATCGCCCGGCGGGACTCAGAAGCGGCTTGTTCAGCCTCCAGCGCATCCAGCAGGCCTTCACCGCGATCAAAAGGATGAACGCGGCGGGTTTCGTTGTACCGGCGGCGCAAGATTTCCAGATCTGCGGTGAGGAACACGTGCCGCACATTCAAGCCGTCAGGCAGGCTAGGGACGACAGGCTGGTCTTTCTGATCGGGGCGCAAGGGCCAACCCAGCGCTACATCAGCCTCTCCGCTCATGGCCAGAAAGTCTGGCCACAGCTCGACCGGGACTGAGTCACTGGCAATGAACCCAAGGTCCGACAGGACAGCCAGAGCCGTGGTCCGACCTGCGCCAGAGAGGCTGGACAGTATGAAAACGCGGCGCGCCATCAGAGCCGGAAATCCGCCGGCATTTCCGGCAGACGAAGGATCACCCTGCCCCCGGAAATCTCACCGTTATGGTCTGCGTTCTCCGCCCAGATTTTCCCGCCGTGGGCGTTTACGATCTGTTTTGAAATCGACAGACCCAGACCCGAATGCTTGCCAAAACCATCTTGTTCGGGGCGGTCAGTGTAGAAACGGTCAAAAACCTTGTTCAGCTTGTCAGCCGGGAAGCCGACGCCCTGGTCTTCCACCGTGAGCAGAACGTCCCCGCGCTCCCGCGATAGACGCACCCAGATTTTGCCTTCGGGTGGGGAAAAGGTTTGAGCATTGGTGATCAAATTCACCAGAACCTGCCCCAACCGCAGTTCCGCGCCGAGGATGTGAAAACCCTGTTTTCGGGGCTGAGCTGGCTCAAGGATGATTTCGATATCCCCTTCACTCAGCTGCCGCTGCAGCGAAACCACGTCTTCAGCGAGAGCGTAGAGGTCCATTTCCTCCCAATGCGAGCGAGCCAACTCCGCGTCCAGACGTGAGCTGTCGGAAATGTCGGTTATCAGCCGATCCATGCGGTCGACATCATGGGTCAGGATGTCGAGCAACACTTCCTGCTGCTTGGGGTCCTTGACCATCGACAGGGTCTCAAAGGCTGAACGCAGGGAAGTCAGAGGGTTTTTGAGCTCGTGCGCCACGTCGGCGGCAAAGCTTTCCATCGAATCAATCCGGTCCCAGAGACTCTCGGTCATATCCCGCAGCGACAAGGACAGATCGCCAATTTCATCACCGCGCTCGGACAGGTCTGGGATGGCGTGTCGGCGGTCTTTCTGACGACGCACCAGATCAGCGGATTTGGCCAGATGGCGCACGGGCTGGGCGATGGTATTGGCCAAATAGATGGACAGCAGCACCGTGATGACCAAAGCAATCAGGAACAGCGTCAGGATCAACGTCTGCATGGAGGCGATTCGCTCATCCACAATCGTGGTTTCGCGTGACATCATCAGCGCACCCAGAACGCGGCGGTACTCCTGCACCGGTACGGCGGCTGACAGAACCAGAGCGTTGCCATCCGCCGCCCGGACGCCATTGGCAAATTTGCCAAACAGGGCATCAGCGGCCTCAGGGTAATGATCGGCGCGCTGCGGCATGGTCTCGATGTAGCGAGGAAACTGTCGCCCGCCGCGCCGGATGGCGCGCCAAATGGCCCGTGGCGACAGGCTTTCGAGCAGCGTTGGTTCATCCAGCGATTGGGCAAAGATTGGCGCGGTGCCGCCGCGCAGGGTTCGGGAGTCGGCCAGAATATCGCCATTGAGCGCGAACAGGCGCGCGCGTGACGGGCTCTCGATGGTCAGAAGACGGAGGAACAGCGCACTTCGGTCTTCGTCAAGTTGCTTGTCAGACCCCTCGCCCGTCACTGCGGCAGAACCCAAGGCGACAGCAATAATCCGACCCTCGGAGCGCAGGGCTTCCAACTCGCCGTCAATCAGGAACTGGCGATAGCGGTCGGTGTAAAGGAAGCCGATCACGGGGATCAGCAGCGTGATCATGTTGATCGCCAGAATTCGACCGACCAACGAGCGCGATCCAGGCCCACGAGGACGCCACCGGATGCGCCGGCCCAGCACAACAGAAACCCACCGCTCGAAAAACGGGCGGGAGCGCTGTTTTTTCTGGATGGGTTTGTCTGACGGTAAGGTGGTCAAGGGGTCGGGCCGATGCAGCGAAGAAGAAGGCCTTAAAATAGGGCTAAGTGCTTAGCTTGCACAGACCCCTTGAGTCGGGTTTGTGGATGGCTCAAGCCGCCAGACCCGTGTCTTTATACCGATAACCGACCCCATAGAGCGTTTCGATCTGGTTGAAGTTCTCGTCCACCGCCTTGAACTTCTTCCGCAGACGCTTGATGTGCGAATCGATTGTGCGGTCGTCGACGTAGATGTGTTCGCCATAAGCCGCGTCCATAAGCTGGTCGCGGGTTTTGACGTGGCCCGGACGCTGAACCAGTGATTTCAAGATCAGAAATTCGGTCACGGTCAGGGTGATATCGTCATTACGCCACAGGCATTGGTGCTTGACAGGATCGAGTCGCAGCTCGCCGCGGGTCAGGACGTCGTTGCCGACCTCTCGCTCTGGCGTGGCCACTGCCATTTCGTCCCGGCGGAGCAAGGCGCGGATGCGCTCGACCAGCAGCCGTTGGGAGAACGGCTTTTTGATGTAGTCATCGGCACCCATCCGCAGCCCCAGAACCTCATCAACTTCATCGTCCTTGGAGGTGAGGAAGATCACGGGAACCTGACTTTGAGTGCGCAAGCGGCTGAGCAATTCCATGCCGTCCATGCGCGGCATTTTAATGTCCAGAATGACCAAATCAGCCGGCTGAACCGTCAGGCTCTTCAGCGCGTCTGATCCGTCTGAAAAGGTCCGGGTCCGAAATCCCTCGGCCTCCAAGGCCATGGATACGGAAGTCAGGATGTTGCGATCGTCATCAACGAGTGCGATGGTCTGTTGCACGGTTATCTCCGCGAGCGTGGTTTTGTTTCTTGGTTCTATGATGCCCAAGTGTGCTCTATTGGCAACAATCTTGCGGCAAGATTAAGGAACGTGGCGTCGAAAAGACGAACAAAGTAAGGCAAATGTCAGCAAATTTAACGTTCGCGCAAGTGTTTCATAGTAAAAATGTGCGGCAAAACGCCGTTTGGCCTGTGTAGATAAATTGATATTAATTCAATATATATGAGGGGTTTCACCAAGGTAGTTCGAGCCCCACCTGTGAGATGATCGCCTTTCGATAAAGCCCCTGATGACCCCCACCTCTTCAACCTCCTCTCTCAACCCGATTACGCCCTCCATGGCTCAGGCCGTTCTGGATGCGATGATGGTGGAGTTCTGCGGGTTAGCGCTTTGGGGTCTGAATGGCTTGATCT